>CAKRLC010000042.1 GCA_934358955.1 uncultured Roseburia sp.
GTATCATTGTTTCCACTGATCCGGCAAATGAGAAGCTGACTGAGGCTGCACATACCTTTGCAGCACTGCTCCAGGAAGGTGCGATCAAAGAAGATATCGATACTTTATTCATGGGCTTCACAGAGGCTGAGGCTGTAAAGCTTTTTGCCAATACTTACCTTGCTCTCCGTGTCTCCTACTTCAATGAGTTAGACACTTACGCAGAGATGAAGGGCTTAAGCACACAGGATATCATCCAGGGTGTCTGCCTTGATCCACGTATCGGCACACACTACAACAACCCGTCCTTCGGATACGGCGGTTACTGTCTGCCAAAGGATACCAAGCAGCTGCTTGCCAACTATGCAGACGTTCCTCAGAATATGATGAGCGCGATCGTAGAATCCAACCGGACACGTAAGGATTACATCGCTGACCGTGTCTTAGAGCTGACCGGCGCATATGAAGCAAATGATTCCTATGAAGCAAGCAAGGAACACGAAGTCGTTGTCGGTGTATACCGTCTTACAATGAAGTCCAACTCCGATAACTTCCGCCAGTCCTCGATCCAGGGTGTCATGAAACGAATCAAAGCAAAGGGTGCTACTGTGATCATTTACGAGCCAACACTTGAAAATGGCACGACATTCTTCGGAAGCAAGGTTGTCAATGACCTCGATGAATTCAAGAAGCTCAGCCAGAGTATTCTTGCAAACCGTTATGATTCCTGCTTAGACGATGTAAAAGAAAAAGTCTATACAAGAGATCTGTTCCAGAGAGATTAATCGGGAGGCTCTATAGAGACCAGGAGGCGGTGGCCAGCCACCGCCTCCTATTTGTGTAAGTGAGCTGTCTTCTGCAAAAACTTTTACATTTCATGATATCAATAAGACTGCCGAGCAAAGCGAGTGTAACTAACGATTTTGACGCTTTGCTTCGTGATATATTGATATTTTTGCTCCTTTTTCGAATTCATAAGCCATATCGATCTTTAATGCATAGTTATTAGCAATCGTTAGCGCTCTTTCTTCCGGGAACCCATATGAGGTATACAAAGAAATCGTTTCATCCATTGTTGGGAGCAAATCTATATTTACCAACTGCCTGTTCTTTATATTCTTAATCATCTTTTCTTCAGAATCATAAAAACTTGTAATTGGCTGTTGCAGTAGACTTAATCTTGTATGAACAGCAGACGATTCCTTAAAAAACATACTATTTCCAGAATCGTATATTGGTGCTGGTCCCAGATATTGCATTGTGTTTGAATCTCTTAGAATCCCAAAGTTTCCAAGATGCTCATCGGTATTGCTGATAATAAAATCGGTTAACGTCTGATAATCCATAAAATCGCTGATTTCCTGCTCTTCGATTCCAAGATCTGCACATATTCGAATATAGTTATCATATAATGATCTGTCATTCTTTAATTTTGATCCTTCGATCACTTCATAAGCTGATACTAATTCCACAGAATCATTTGTAAATGCATCACATTTGCAATATAATCCATTATCTTCTGTATATCCGGTAACATAAGGAACATACGGAATGATTGTTTCCTGTAAATCGTGTAAATATGTCGCAAAAGATTCATTGATTGCCTGTTGTCTGAAATATTTGTAACTTTCCTTGATCAATACTGGTGGTTTTGTTCCAATATCCCAGTATTTTTCCATTTGACCACCTAACGATGCATTGGCATCATAAGATGTCGCATTATGATATGGAACTTTGTTGTCTGAAAACGGATTCAAATTTGACAATTTCACATCTTCATATTTTACATCCATGTCCAATGGTCGGATCCAATAGGAATCTGTCATTGAAAGAGCCAGGTTTTTCGCCAGATACATTTTTGTATTTGTGCATCCTGCCTGTTTTAACACTTCCTGCATCATTTTCCTTGATGCAGGTACAGCCCTTCCTTCCCACCAATGTTTCATTCTTTTTGTATCTGCATTTCCCAAAAATGGCGATAAACCACTACCATTGTCCTTATATATTTTTAATGCCCCTGTCTCATCATCGATCATCAGGCTTCCACAGACATCATTTTTATGCATGAATGCATATTGACTCATAGCAGCGCCTCCCATTCCCGTTTTTCATCGTCATAATTTTCAATCATCATCTCAGGTACTTGTTTCAGATAGCAATCATATAAGTCATGACACATCTTTTTTAATGTAAGCAATATCAAGTCTTTCTCATTGTCTATTATATGCAGTTCAATTCCTTCATCCGTTGTTTTCCAATAATAACGATATCCAAGATATGTCCCTTTCCCGTTTTCAAGAAAAGCAATACTGTTTAAAATCTCATTTACATTACAATTCAAATATAAACTCAGTTTGTATACTGTTTCTGCTGATGTGTTATTGATATTTTTCTTTTCATTCATTAACTCGTTCAACGTTGTATACGGAATCCCACTTTCCTGACTGATTTTATATATACTTTTTCCGGTTTCTTTTACTTTTTCCTGCAAATTACTATTCATACGACAACACCGCCTTTATACAGATTATAACGCAATTGCGTTATAATTCAAGTACTAAAGCCATAATAAAAAAACGGGTGAACTTTTAAAATTCATCCGTTCCTGTGTCGATCATCGTATTCTCATGATAAACCTTATAAGAAGATTCCGGCTTCGCCTGATACCATACTGTGAATTCATCCTCCGTGTATACAAAGGAGATCACTTTATAACCGGTCTCATCTGTTTGTAAGATCCAGAAATCCCCCGGAGCCTTGCTCAGGGTAATGATCTCTTCATAAAGTCCATTTGCGATGCCTCCCTCTTGGGAAGCATCGCAAAGAACTTCTCGTCTACCATACTGTTCCGTAGCTATGACCTGGAGCGCCATCCGCACCGATTTGGCATGTCCCAGTGCTACCTGGGAGTCCGCCCGGTACATCAACCGGAGAACCCCAGGAACCACAGTTACGATTGCCAGCATGATGACTGTTAAGGTTGTTAAAATGAAACGGATCCAGCGGTATTTAGTTTTCGTCGATAACTTCTCACGCTTTGAATCGGTCATCATTTGTTAAAACCTTTCTTGTTTAAATTTAAAATAGTTTGAATTACGGTTCTCTAGTTGCAGCACCTTTGGTAACTTCATAAGTTCCTTTAGTGCTGTCATAAGTGCATGTCATGCTATTTTCTGAATATACAAGTTTTGTAACTTTTCCTTTATTAGTAGTATCAAGTTCAACTTTGATAATACTTGCAGGTGTTACTTCTGCTAACTTTCCAATTTCACAAGTCGTAACTTTCTTGTCGGCTACTGTACCATCACCAGTATCTGTATATTCAATTGTTATTGAATCAGTACCATTAAGTGTGAGTACACCATACTCCTCGTCAACCAATGTCTGTGCTGCCATAACTGCCTGACGTGTTTTTGCAATAATAGATTTTTCTTTTGCTTTATCAATATATCCTGTTAATGTTGGGATTAATAAAGCTGCTAAAATTGCTAAGATAACAAGTACAACGATTAATTCAACTAATGTGAATCCCTTTTTGTCATTCTTTTTTAATTTGTTTAACATTTTTACTCCATCTCCCTTTTCTCTTTAGGAATTTTATGAATCCGCGCGGTGCCGCGTTCATACTATTATATTATTATTTTTTTGGTGAATTGTCTATAGTATTTTCGCCAGTTTTTTCCAGTTTTTGTAGGTTTTTTCACCAATAGCGCAAGTTTTGCAGGTTTTTACTAATAGCGTGAATTCTGTTGTTTTTACTAATAGCGTGAATTCTACTGTTTTTACTAATTGTGCGAATTTTGCAGGTTTTTACTGATAGCGTGAATTCTGCTGTTTTTACTAATAGCGTGAATTCTACTGTTTTTACTAATAGCGTGAATTCTACTGTTTTTACTAATAGCGCGAATTCTGTTGTTTTTCTTATGGGATTGATTCTTCCTATTGTTTTCTGGCAGCATGACAGCAGATTGCTTTCTATTGCTTAATCCGGATCAAGCGTGCATGTTCTTGCACTGGTTCACCAGTCAACAAAAAGTAGACACTTTTTCCATTTTTTATACACTCAAAGCTGAACACGTACTCCTTATATTGTTTTAGGCAGCCTGGCGGGATTTTTCTTTCTCTTGCCTAATCTCTTTCAAGCTGAAGTGTATCTTCATATCTTTTTGGCAAGATGATAACATTTTTCCTTATCTTGCCTAATCGCTTCTTCATTTCATGAAGATTTCAGCTGTTTTAGGCAAAACACTCGCTCTTTTCCTTTCTCTGCCTACACTTTTATTTTTTCTTCGGCAATATGGCAGCAAATTGCTTTCTCTTGCCTAATCCGCTTCAAGCAGGAATATATGTTCGTATCTTTTTGGCAAGATGATCGCATTTTCCCTTTTCCTGCCTAATCTCCCCTTCATTTTGTGAAGATTTCAGCTGTTTTAGGCAAAACACTCGCTCTTTTCCTTTCTCTGCCTACACTTTTGTTTTTTCTTCGGCAACACGGCAGCAAATTGCTTTCTCGTGCCTAATCCGCTTCAAGCAGGAATGTATGTTTGTATCTTTTTGGCAAGATGATAACATTTTTCCTTATCTTGCCTAATCGCTTCTTTTTTATGAAACAGGATTGTTTTTATTATATTATGATTCGGGTGTTAAAAGGTCTACCCCATAACCTTTATTGGCAAATTGTACAAAAGAAATCTGGAAAGTTTCTCATTTGTGCAATGAAGATAAGACTCATGAAACGTGGAAGCCTTTGCCAAACACATTTCTCGCTTTCAGAAGCTTATCGGAATATTTTGCCCAATGAAACTTGCAATATTTTTTACAATCTGACAATTTAATTCTATTATTTTCCCCCCCGGCATCACAAGAGAAAACTTGTAATTGTATAATAATCTAACACAGGGCTTCTATTTAAAGAAGCCCTGTGTTCCAAATCTATCTTTTCAGTTTCTCCATCTCCGCCTGAAATTCCTGCTCTGTCATGCCTGAACTTGCGGCGGCAGTTTTGATATCCAACTTACCATCCATCACCAAGCCTGCTAAGGTTTCTATCTGGCCTTGTCGAATTCCATTCTCCATACCTTCACTATAAATCTGTTCCATCTCACGGCACATAATTTCCACCCCTCTCTCCGTTTCCTTCAATTCGCGTACGCGCTCTGCCAATATACTGCTGTGCATCTCTTCTGCATTCTTACAATGCAGGTCATGCATCAGATTTCCAAGCTCTGTATCTTCCTGTTTCTTTGAATTCACATAAATAATATGGGCTTCATCCTGAAAATCTTTGTCCAATTCCTTTATCGTCCTGTCAATGCGATAAATCGGAAGTCCATATCCAAGTACATCCTCTTTGGTAATAAAGATCACACAGGTCTCCGGCAACTCTTCAAAATCCTCTCCCGGATTTAATGTATTCATGTCCATCAGGCCGCTGTGATATCTCGCCCGCTTTGGTGATGCGCCTTCATTGTCCTGCTGGATTTCCACATCCATCTGCTTTCCTTCCGCATCTCTGACGACACAGTCCAATACGACCGAGCGCCCCTGCAGATTCTTATAATCCTTCTGCAAAACCTGGTCAATGATCCGAAGGTCTTTCCTTCCCATGATCACCTGCAAAACATACTCTGTGCATTCCCACTTCTTGAAAACGTTCCGCATAAACACGTCACTCATGATCGTAAGATCTTTTAAAACCTTCCTATACCGTTCGTAACGCGCTTCCAACAATTCTCCTTCTGTGCTTTTTTCTTTTGCCACATTCATTCCCCCATATTCCTCCCGGATCAGGGAAAATGAAAATGCATCCTAGCTTAACTTCATCCTATCATTAAAATGCATTTCCAACAAGCTGTAAATTTACAGAAGTAAAAACAGCAAGTGTTTTTCTGCTGAATGAACAGTTTCTGCGTTCTTCCCTATCCGAAATAATTGTATGAGGATTATAGCGCAGCACATTTACTTTGTCTATCTTTTTCAATTTTATTTGTATAGTTTTCACAAATTGACATATCGAAAAAAGGGGTGATTTTCTCCGATCTGTCAAAAAGCAGATTTTTTTAGAAGATCTTCGTCGTCCACTTCGAGCAGTCCCAGACCTCGTTTACGATATCCTGATAGAATTCCGGTTCATGGCAGATCAGAAGGATACTGCCGCGGTATTCTTTTAAGGCACGCTTTAATTCATCCTTCGCATCCACATCAAGGTGGTTGGTCGGCTCGTCCAGCAGGAGGACGTTTGTCTCACGGTTGATCAGCTTGCAGAGTCTTACCTTTGCCTGCTCACCACCACTTAGTACGCGCACAAGACTTTCGATATGCTTCGTTGTCAGACCGCATTTTGCAAGTGCGGAACGCACCTCATACTGGCTGAACGAAGGAAATTCTTCCCAGATCTCCTCAATGCAGGTGTGCTTGTTATCTCCCTTCATCTCCTGCTCAAAGTATCCGATCTGAAGATTCTCTCCGAGTTCTACGGAGCCCTTCAGAGATGGGATCAGCCCAAGGATACTTTTTAACAGTGTCGTCTTTCCGATACCATTCGCACCGACTAATGCGATCTTATGTCCACGTTCCATGGAAATATTCAATGGTTTGGAAAGCGGTTCATCATAACCGATCACAAGATCCTTTGTTTCAAAAATATATTTTCCCGGTGTTCTGCCGAGCTTAAATACAAATTCCGGCTTCGGACGCTCTGCTGCCAGCTCGATCACATCCATTTTGTCTAACTTTTTCTGACGGGACATGGCCATGTTTCTTGTCGCAACACGCGCTTTATTTCTCGCCACAAAGTCTTTCAGCTCACTGATCTCCTGCTGCTGTTTGCGGTAGGCAGCTTCTAACTGGGCTTTCTTTACTTCGTACACTTCCTGGAACTTGTCATAGTTACCAACATAACGGTCCAGGCACTGATTTTCCATATGATAAATGATATTTACGACTTCGTTCAGGAACGGAATATCATGCGAGATCAGGATAAATGCATTCTCATAATCCAGCAGATAACGTTTCAGCCATGCAATGTGCTCTGCATCTAAGTAGTTTGTCGGCTCATCTAACAGAAGGATGTCCGGTTTTTCCAGCAAAAGCTTCGCCAGTAAAACCTTCATTCGCTGTCCACCGCTCAAATCTGTAACATCATGCTCTAATCCAAGATCTAAGAGTCCAAGTGCTCTTGCAACCTCTTCTACTTTTGCATCAATGACATAAAAATCATGCAGCGTCAGCGCATCCTGGATCACACCAAGCTCTTCCATCATCGCATCCATCGCATCCGGGTCGGCATCGCCTAATTCATCACAGATCCGGTTCATTCGCTCTTCCAGTTCAAAAAGCCATGCAAATGCGGACTTTAACACACTCTCGATTGTCATGCCTTTCGTCAGGGTAGAATGCTGGTCCAAATAACCGACGCGGACATTTTTTGCCCATTCGACTTTTCCTTCATCCGGCATCAGTTTACCTGTCACAATATTCATGAAGGTAGATTTTCCTTCTCCATTCGCACCGACAAGTCCGATGTGTTCCCCTTTTAAAAGTCGGAACGAAACATCGTTAAAGATTGCCCGGTCGCCGAACCCGTGTGTCAAATGTTCTACATTTAAAATACTCATATACTTCCTCACTCAACTTCATATATTTTGATCTGAGCACCTTAGGATCCGCTAATTAGATCCTGTTTCCCAGTAATGCTCAAATACTTCAAAAAAGGTGCTTGTCTTCATTCCGGAACCGGTGTCCGGCTCTAAGGAATCCCACGCCTTCTGATTGATCGTCGATCTCAGTGTCTCGACATATTCGCTGTACACGTCATCCACCGCTTCTTTTTCACGTTTTTCCACGATATTGGCTTTATTGGCCTCCGTCAGCTCCTGATCGTATTTATTCACACATTTTATAAAATAATAACCGTTGTCTGCCGTGATCTTTCCGGACACCTGATCGTTATCCATCGCAAACGCTACCTCAGACACCCCTGCCGGGAGGTCATCCCGTGACACCATGACCTGGATGGATCCAAGCTCATTGTAATTATTTGCAACAGAGGCAAAATCCTCGCCCTGACCAAGCTTTGCGGCGACTTCATTTGCTTTTTCTTCCCCTGTGACAAAAATCCGCATGATCTCCATGACTCTGGCCTCATCGTCACTGACTTCACTGTTTACCGCATCGGTCAGGGAACGGTAAAGCTTCTGCGCCAGTGCGTAGTGCGCATAATATTCTGCAAGATCTTTTTCTGAAACATCCAGATAAGACCTCTCCTCTTCGCTCAGGGAGGCGTAGTATTCCTCTGCTGCCTGCGCTACCAGCTCCTTCTCCTTCTCATCCAGCTCAACCTGTTCCTTTTTTGCCAGCTCATCCATGCTGACCACCTGCGTCAGCTCCTGAAGTGTGATATTTTTCACATAGTCTGTCAGGGAATCATCCCCAAAATCATGCTCCCACAGATTCAGTCCGTATGCTGTTCCGTAAAGGTTCTGGTAATTTAATAAATAAACCTTTGCTTCCTTTAGACTGCAGGTCGTATTGCCAATGCTAAAAAGCTGTCTGCTGCTTAAGGTCTTTGTGACCACGATCTCTTTCTGAAAGATACTGCATCCTGATGTAAGAAGCAGCATGCAAAGGAGCAGCAATGCCCCTGCTTTTTTCCATAATTTTTTCATAGTTGTAATACCGTTTTTATGCTTCCGTTAATTTTAAAATAAGACTTTATTTCTTTCTGAAAATGCCTTATTTATGATTTGTTTTGCAAACTTGTTAAGTATAATAAGCAATCCTTTGTTTGTCAAGCTTCTACCACAAGGAATCTGCCATCCGGAAGTGCAAACACCTCGCTTGCCTCCTCAAAATCATGCAGTGACATTCCTTCAATATCTGCACCCTGATCCTCAAAGTATTCTTTTACTTCTTTTATATTTTTACAGATGACTGCCATGCAGTCCTCTAAAAATTCTTCTGCTTCCTCCATGGATTCTGCTACAGGCTCCGGAAATAACTGATCCTGATGTCCTAAAAAATACTCCAGACAGATTTCATCATATTCATTCATCGCGATATACTCCCTTCTTTTTTCCTATATGTATCATGAAATGTTTTATTACGGTTCACTCGTTCCCGTTCCGGTAACGATATTCTACCATAGATATGGATCGATTCCAAGCTTTTGCAATTCGTTATAGATACGTGCAACCGGCAGACCGACTACATTATTATAATCGCCTTCAATGCCTTCGATATAGATCGCACATTTTCCCTGGATCCCATAAGCCCCGGCTTTATCCATCGGCTCACCGGTCGCCACATAACGGTCAATCTCTGCCTCACTGAGCTTCTTCATGGAAACTGCCGTTTTCTCATAAAAGGTATGCGCACCGGCGCGTCCGTTTTTATCCAGAAAAACAAAGGTCACTCCTGTGTATACTGCATGCTTTCTTCCGGAAAGAAGTGTAAGCATCCGTTTTGCATCCGCCTCATCCTTTGGTTTTCCAAGGATCTCATTGTCGCAGGCTACGATCGTGTCCGCGCCGATCACAAGGATATCCTGCGGTGTCACAAGTTCTTCGTGCCCGCTTTCATAAGCTTTTACCATGGCTGCCACTTCCTTTGCTTTCTGCTCGGAAAGCTCCATTACCACTTCCTCCGGCACACTTTTGGAGATGACCTCCTCTCCTTTTGCCGGGCAGATCTCAAATTCCAGTCCGATCTGCTCTAATAATTCTTTTCTCCTCGGCGATGCCGAGGCAAGTATGATCTGTCCCATTTTATTCCCCTTTTTTATGTACTATGTTGATGATTTTTTCCAGCCGGAAGGAATAGATAAGGATTTCCTTCACTTTTAATTTTCTTGCTGCAAATACGCGCTCCAGCGCATCGGCATACAGCCGCAGCTGCGCCTCATAGCGGTCGATAAGCTCTGATGCCTTCTGCACGCGGTCCGTCTTATAATCAAGCAGGACAATGCCATCCTCCTCGATCCAGAATACATCGATGATTCCCTGGATCAGCGTCAGGTCTTCCTCATGACTGACAACGGCTGCATCGCCGGGATTCTGCCCCATCAGGGCGTTGCTATCTTCGTCTTTTTTCCCTTGTAAACCAGCAGATGTTTCCGTCCCAAAACCGAAACTTTCCAGTTCAGCTTCTGTAAATCCCATCACAAATGGTTTTTCACGGAAAAGTGCGCCCGCTTTCTGTGCCACAGACATCCGCGTTCCTGTTTCCGAGGAAACAAATTTTTCAATATCTTTTTCCCATACAAGTGCGCGCAGCTCCGGCAAAAGCTTCTCTTCGGCTTCCATGCGTGAGAGCTGTTCGTGTACGCCCTGTTCTGATGCAAAGTCATAACATTCGAGCACACGGTGTACTGCCGTTCCTTTTAACGCACCGGCATTTACCGTCTCTGTTCCTTTCAGGAAGACTTCTTCCCCGTCTGACGGTTCTCCCTGCGCGGCCTGCTTCCATTTTTGGACAAATAGTGGTACAACTGCTTCCACCGGTTCTTCAGAAAATGGCGCAACTGCTTCCTCCTGCTCGGCCTCGAACCGTTCACGCATCGCACGGTGTTTTAATTCGGATACGGAATATTTGTTTTTCCGCAAAATATCCGTCTGATATGGATAGGTCTGCCTAAAACGCTGTTCTAATTGTTCCACCAACGCCTTTTTTGCTCCACGGATCTGCTCCATACGTTCTTTCTTGCTCTCCTGCTGCCCGATCTGATATTCCACTTCATCTAAGATCAGCTCTGCCGCTTCCACGATGCGCACCGGATATTTTTCCCCATAGGAAAATACCGCTGGCAAAATCCAGTCCAGATAGCTTGCTGCGCCTTCTCTTGTAAAATAATCCAATGGTTCTTTATCCTGTTGCAGAAGAAACGCCTTCTGGCTGAGCGCAGCCAGCTTTTTCCCGGCATCCCGCAGCGTTCCGGTAAGAATGAGTTTTTCTTTTGCACGAGTTAAGGCAACATATAATACACGAAGCTCTTCCCCCAGATTTTCCAGGTCAGTCTGCTTGGCGATCGCCTTTTTTGCGATCGTCGGTGATTTGATACGCTTCTTTCCGTCCATATAGTCAAGCCCCATGCCAAGCTCCGGGTGAAGTACCATTTTACTGTACACATCCTGTTTATTGAATTTTCTGCCCATACCGCTTACGATGACGATCGGGAATTCCAGTCCTTTGCTCTTATGGATACTCATAATACGGACGACGTCCTCATTTTCGCCAACCATATCTGCCTCACCGAAATCAACATCGTATTTCTGTAATTCGTCGATATAGCGCACAAAATGAAACAGTCCCTTGTAGCTTGTCTTTTCATAAGCTGCTGCTTTTTCCAACAGCATATTTAAGTTGGCCCTTCTCCGGCTTCCCGCAGGCATCGCTGCCACATAGTTGCCATAGCCGGTCTCGCGCAATATCGTCTCGATCAGCTCATGGATCGGCGTATCCGGAACAAGCTGCCGCAGGCTCCTGTATTTTTTATAAAAATCCAACAGCTTCTGATGCGCGGATCGCTCTTCCTTTTGGGCACTGTCTTCCTCCGGATGACTGCTGTCTGCATTTTTTTCTTTCTGATCCTGTTCGTAAAGTGCCTCTGCCAGCTCCAACACTGCTTCATGAAATGTTGCACCGTCATCTTCCAGCCGTAATATTGCAAGCTCCTCATCCGTAAGGCCTGCGATTGGAGAACGGAGCACCGCTGCTAATGGGATATCCTGTCTTGGATTATCCAGAATCCGAAGCAGTGACAGCACGGTCTGCACCTCCACAGCCGAAAAATAGCCCGTTGAGGAAACGGTATGCGCAGGAATCCCATTCTCGTTCAACACTTCCACAAGGGAATCTGCCCAGCCCGATAAGCTGCGGAGCAAAATCACAATGTCGGAATACCTGGCAGACCGGAGCATCCCTGTTTCTTTGTCTGTGACAGGCTGTGTTTTGATCAGTTTTCTGATCTCCTCGGCTACAACCTTCGCTTCCAGTGCCTTTTTATCCGAAAGCTCCGTATCCTCTAATAATTCATCCGTACTGTCTGCAAGCAGGATCTCCGGTGTAAAATCGTCCCACTTCTGTTTTCCGGTTTCTTCACCCTCCCTGTCCGGATCCGTTTCCTTATCGCTTTCGGAAAGCTTTGGATAATCTGCTCCCGGATATAACGCCGCTTCTGCGTCGTATTCCACATTTCCAAGGCTTCGTTCCATGATTTTATAAAAAATATCGTTCGTGCAGGTTAAAACTTCCTCCCTGCTTCGGAAATTTTTGTGCAGGTCAATACGCTGTGTTGTGCTTTCCTCCAGCGAATAGGAATCGTATTTATTCATAAACAGCTCCGGTCTCGCCAGACGGAACCGGTAAATACTCTGCTTTACATCCCCTACCATGAAAATATTATTTTCGCCGCGTTCTTCCCTGGAAACAGCGCGAAGCAGTGTCTCCTGTACTTCGTTGCTGTCCTGATACTCGTCGATCATGATCTCTTCGAATGTGTCCCGGAATTCTTCCGCTGTTTTCTTTGCTTTTCTTGTTTCCTCATCGACAAGGATCTGCAATGCAAAATGCTCAAGATCATGGAAATCCACCAGATTTTTCCGGTGCTTTGCAGCTGAAAATTCCTCTGCAAACTGCTTTGTAAGACGGACCGCTTCCTCTAACATCGGCTCGGTGCGCGTCAATTGCTCGATCATCATTTCCGGCGAGCAGAAAAAGTATTGCCTGCAAATCTTTTTTACAATATCCTTTGCCTGCTCCCTTAAGCCCTTTACAAATTCCAAAAGCTCTTTATTGTTATATCCCTTGCTGTTCGCCAGTCTGTCGTATTTCAGATTGGAAAGCGCATCATACAATTCGCAAAAAGAACTTACATCCAACAGCGCCCTGTATTTTTCCAGATCACTTGCCAGCGCTGTTCCATACATATATGGTCCATCCGGCTCACTTGCGATCGTAAGTGCCTGCTTTGTCAGCTTCACACAGCCTTCTAACAGAAAATGGATGTTTTCCGTCAGTGGTGCAAGCCATTTTGCATGGTCGAGTTCTTCCCTGTCCTTCACACAATATGCCCCGACAAGGGAATCCAGCCATTCTTCCGGCCACGGATAGCTTCTCGAATACTCATAGAGCAACAGGATCATTCCATTTAAGGCGGCATCCGTTCTTCCTGCAGCATAGCTCTCGACAAAATCAGAAAACCGTTCGGAAGGTTCCTCATAATTTTTTTCCAGAACCTTATTTAAAATATCTTCCCGCAGCAGCTTCAGCTCTCCCTCATCTCCGATACGGAAATTCGGTTCCAGGTCGATCTCATGAAAATGATTTCGCACCACATACATACAGAAGCTGTCGATCGTCGTGATCTGTGCATTGTGGATCAGCGTCAGCTGCCTTAATAAATGTTCGTCACCAGGGTTTTCATCCAGCGCTTTTTCAATCGCATTTCCAATTCGCTCCCTCATCTCGGATGCCGCTGCATTCGTAAACGTTACAATGAGCAGATGATCAATATCCACCGGATGTTCTTTATCCGTGACCATTTTTACAATTCTTTCTACCAGAACAGCCGTTTTTCCGGAACCTGCCGCCGCAGATACTAATATATTTCGATTTCTTAAGTCAATGACCTGCTGCTGCTCTGTGGTCCATGAAATTCCCATACTTCTCGCTCCTGTTTTCCTTTCTTTCTGCCGGATGACGGCTAGATTTTTTCTTTCATTTTCTCCAGTACCTTATCTGCGCTGTCGAATTTTTCCAGCTTATGATAAGAATATCCCGGCATTCTGGCGTCAAATCCGCACACCGTATGATATGGACAGTAATCGCAGCCGCTTTTTCCATCCAATGCATATGGCTGCATGGAAATATCTCCGGCAAATATTTTTCTTCCGGTTTCCTTGATCTTCTCCTGCACATATTCAGACATCACCGTAAAATCATGGGTGCTTGCAACCTTAGACGTCGCTTTTAAGCTTCCATCCGTCTTTTTTCCGATCGGGATGACTGCGGAATCTCCGGCAAAATCCGTATCCATCGCACCATAAATATCCGGATTGTCGTTCACCAGTCCATTTAATTTTAACTGCTCTAATAAGCCTTTTCGTATCTCTGCTTCGGTCTCGTCACCAATTCCATCGACCATCGGGTTTTGGATATGGTAATAAAAGATTCCCGCCGGTTCTGCTTTTTTGCCCGGATGACGTTTTTCTTCCAATTCAAGCGCCGCGTTCATATAGATCACAAGCTGTAATTGCAGCCCATGATACAGATTGACAAGCGAAAAGCTTGTATTTCCTGATTTATAGTCAATGATTTTTACATAAACCTTGTCCTCTGTCTCGTAAGTATCTACGCGGTCGATCCTTCCGATCAGATTCATTTTTTCCTCATCACTTAACTGGAACCGGACTGCATCTAATTGATCTGCTCTCGAAAAGGACACTTCAAAATCACTTGGCACAAACTTTCCTTTCCGGATCTGTGTCGTAAGTGCCCACACCGTCTGTTTGATCGTCTCTCGCATACGACCAGTCAGATAACGGTTTCTCACATTTTCAAATGCTCCGGTATTTTTACATCCGGCGATCGCCTCATCCATGCTCGCTTCAATAAAATTATCCCAGACCTCCTCCGGAAGGTCGAACCAGGTATACTCAGAAGCTTCCACCCGCTTGGAAAAATGCTCTAACGCATCATGATAAATATTTCCCATATCCACGTTCGCGAACTCCAAAAGCTGCCGCTCCTTCAGCCGCAATCCATAGCTTAAGTAGTGTGCATAGGCACATGCTGCAAAACGCTCCAGCCTCGTAACGCTGTTTTCTAACACCGTTCCGTAAAGCGCCTGCGTTACCGCATGGCTGATCGGTTCGTCGCTGTGCACCTCGTAAGCAGTCTTTAACAGCTTCTCTGCTTCCTGCTCCCATTCCGGATCTGCAAGATAAAAGCTTGCAAGGGCGTTCCATAGCTCCTGCTCCGCCGGTTCTGCCGCATCTTCCTCTGCATGCAGTCCTTCTAAGAAAAATGCCATGCTGCTCTTCGGCGTCATAATACAGTCTGCCGAGGTCGTCTCCTCGATGTCCTCCACGATCTTTTCCGGGAAAATCTTTAATAAGGTTCCAACAAAATACGATCTTCGGAGCGTTTTTCCATCCGCATTGACCTTTGAAAATGTCACATATAAAAAGTCAGATGGTTTTGTCACATTCAGATACAGGTAAAATCGCTGGATAAATACCTTCTCACGCGCGCCGGGTGCCAGTTCCAGATGCGAAGCCGCCATTTTTTCCCGTTCAAACTGGGAAATGATGCCTCCCGTATTGCCAGCCTTTGGCACAACACCGTCATTGACACCGATAAAGAACAGAATCTTAATATGATTCAATCGTGTTCGCTCTATATCACCGATCGTAACCTTGTCGTTTCCCGGTGGGATGACTCCGACCTTAGCCGCTTCAAAACCGGCATCTAAAATATCGGAATATTCCTTCACCGGAAGCACTTCCTCTCCAAGGAAGTCCACAACTTTATCAAAAAGATCCATCACGATCTTATAGATCTGGGCGTACTCCTTCGCCTTGACCTGATCGCCAAGCTGTTCAAATTCCTGCTCTTTTTGTTTTAATTTTTGCTCTATTTTTAATTTTTCGATTAATTCATATAATAAGTAGGTCTGTTCACGCACCGTTTTTTTCTCGGAAAAGGCCTCCGCTAAAGGTGCAAAGAAATCATAAATCTGTTCACGCACCTCATTCATTTCCATGAAATCTTCTTTTCCGATATTCTCAGACACGAACGTCCACGGCTGCTGCCACTTCTTTTTGCCGCGGATGCCCTTGGAAAGCACATAGTTTTCTAACAGATCGATCTCGCTCTCTGTAATATCCGTCAGGCCGCACCGGAGGAAACGGAAAACGCTCTCGTAAGAAAAATCAAGCTCCACCACCTCAAGTGCCGCACGGATAAATTCGATAAACGGGTGGAACAGGATTGCCCTTGTCTGGTCGATGAAGTACGGAATGTCGTAGGCGCCAAAAATCTCATCCACATAATTCTCATAAAGGCTCACATCTCCGGTCACCACTGCAATGTCCTTATAGCAGTAATGCTTTGTTCTTACAAGCTTTGTGATCTCACGCGCCGCAAACTGCAGCTCTTCCCTTGGATTTTTAAGACTGACGATACGGAGTTCATCCTTTGTCTGCCGCCATTTATGGTAATAAGGGCGGAACAGATTCTGCTCCATAAAATACAGTGATGGCGCATGTCTGTATCTGTTATTTTTTCCATCGGCAAGCACGATCGGTTCCTCTACCGGAACGTGAAGCTCTGCTGCCATTTTCATTAACACCTCTACCGTCTTTTTACTCATGGCAAACAGTTCCTGTTCGCCTCTGCAATGATAGAAATCCTCTCCGGTATCCATCGTCACAGAAACGATGACCCGCTCTGACAGCACTAACAGCTTCCGGAGCAGCTGGTTCTGTATCGGTGTAAATCCGGTAAATTCATCAAAAACGATCACGCTGTCTCTGATGATTTCCGAGTCCTCTGCCACATCACATAATAACGAAAGTACTTCCTCCGCGGTGATATACTGTCCCTCCAAATATTCACAGAAGCTGTGATACATCACCGAAATGTCCTGCATTTTTAAGCGCAATGTCTCGCCGATCTCGCCTGTCTCCAGGAACTCATCCAGCTTCTCCGGTGACACGTTGTACTGTGTCAGCTCTGAGATCAGTGATTTCACTTCGCTGATATAGCCCATCCGGTTGAGGTTGCCGCCAAGCACACTTAGATTTTTCTTCTGTTCACCCGCAAGCTTGCGGAGCACCAGGTTTTTTCCGGTATCCTCTAACACCCGCAGATTCTGTTTTCCGAGTTCATCAAACACGCGGTATGCAAGACGCGCAAAGCTTAACACATCCACATTCATGATGGCATGCGATTTTTCCAGACGCACAAGCTCCCGCTGCGTCTGCATCGTAAACTGCTCCGGCACGATCACCAGATAGGTTTTCTCCGGGTGCTCTGCTGCCTCTTTTAATACGTTTTCATACAGATAGGTTGATTTTCCGCTTCCGGAATTTCCAAAAATAAATTGCAGTGACATAGCTTTTCCTTCTTTGTTTTTATAGGGTGACGGTGAGTAAATAATTCAAATGCTATTTTCAAACTGTCAGATTTCGCAAAAAATATTCCAGGTTTCATTGTGCAAAACATTCCGATGAGCCTCTGAAAGCGTGAATCGTGTTCAGCAAAGGCTTCCACGATTCATGAGTCTCATCTCCATTGCACAAGGAGAAACCAGGAATATTTTTTGCGAAATCTGACATTAAAATTTTTATAGTAAATTATTTGCCACACTAGTAATCTCTTATAATAATTTAACATGAGAAAGGGGGTTCCGCAAGAATAAACACGTCCTCCGATATAAAAGAAGGCCGCCACACTCTGATAACATCGTGTGACAGCCTTATGGTTTTTCTTATGTTTTTCGTTTATTTTTTCATGGAATTCAGATGTCAAAGACCTTGTTTTCCGTTTATATCCCCAAGGTTTCCCTCGCGGAGATGCTTTCTGCAAAGTGCCACATAGGAATCATTGCCGCCGAGCACTACCTGCTCGCCCTCTCTTACAATTCCGTATTTATTGAATCGGGCATTGCATTTTGCTGCCCTTCCACACCAGCAGACGGTCTTGATCTCCTCGATCACATCCGCCCAGGCTAACAGCCAGATACTGCCTTCAAAGGGTTCATTCCGGAAATCTGCCCGTAACCCATAACAGATCACCGGGACATCCAGATCATCTACATAATGCACGAACTGCTCGATCTGCGCTTTCGTGCAAAACTGGGCTTCATCAATGATAATACAGTCATACTCTTTGATCTTCTCATCCGAAAGTCCTGCCAGTTCCTCTGTCCAGATACATTCTCTTCGAAGACCGATCCGGGAGCTGATCACTTTCTCCCCATCTCTCATATCGATCTGTGGTTTTGCCAGAAGCGCTTTCTTTCCGCGCTCTCTGTAATTGTACTCTACCATCAATGCGTTTGCCGTTTTAGAACTCCCCATTGCCCCGTAACGGAAATATAACTTTGCCATTCTCCTACTCCAGTTCTTCCGCTTGGAAGATTTTAAACTTATTTCTTACTTTTTTCTTTGCGGGCATAGCCATTAATATCAAAGCGCTTCTCATATTCATCAAAATATGCCTGATAAGTAGCATTTTTCAGCTCTCTGACACTCTTTAAGTATTCATGCGTATCAAAATCAGATGCCTCTAACTCGATCATGGCAACCGCAATATTCGAACAGTGTGCTGCCATACGTTCCAGGTTTGTCAGCATGTCATTAAATGCAAAGCCCTGTTTCATCTCGCATTTTCCGGTGCGCAGACGTGCGATATGACGCAGCTTCAGTTCATCACATAAAATACCGATCAGTTCACGGAGCGGTTCTACTTTTGCTGCTGTTTCAAGATTATCTGTACAGAATGCATCCACTGCAAGGCTTACACACTCTTTGACCGCACTTTCTAATACGCCTAACTCATACTGTGCTTCGTTCGAGAAGGAAATCTTCTTCTCATTCAGCTCTGCTGCTACTTCTGCCACATTTACCGCATGGTCGCCAAGACGTTCAAAGTCACTGACGGTATGCAGGAACTTGGATACCTGTTTTGCCTGGTTGGCATTCATCTGATGTGTAGACATCTGCATCAGGTACGTGCCAAGCTTATCTTCGTATTTATCGATCAGGTTTTCCTTTTCCTGTACCTTGTTAAATTTATCTGCTGAAAATTCCTCAAACAGACTGAAGGAACGTAAAATATTCTTTCTTGCTTTCTTTGCCATGCCGTTCATAGCCAGGTGGCTCTGTGTGATCGCAAGGTCAGGGTAAGCAAGGAAACGCTCCTCAAGCAGGTCAAAGTCTGCCTGGTCCTCTTCATCCTCCGGTGAATCCTTGATCACCGTATAAACAAGCTTCTCGATCACTTTGATAAATGGCATCAGCACAAGAATCGTTGCCGCACGGAATACAGTATTTAACAGTGCGATCATCACCGGGTTCATCGTCATATCCATAAATGGAAATTTTACAAACGCATTTACAGAATAGAATACGATCGACCAGAACAACATGCCGAATAAGTCATTAAATAAATAGATCAGCGCAGTTCTTTTACCGTTTTTGTTCGTTCCGATCGAAGAAAGTAAGACCGGACATGCTGCACCGACACCGATACCCATTGTGATCGGGAGTGCTGCCGCAAAAGAGATCGATCCGCTCATAGATAATGCCTGTAAAATACCGACGGATGCAGACGCGCTCTGTAAAACTGCAGTGATCGCAATACCGGCAAGGATACCTGCTGCCGGATTCTTAAACATAGTGAGCAGGTTCACAAAATGTTCGTTATCTTTTAACGGTGATACTGCACCACTCATAGTCTGCATTCCCACCATCAGGATGGAAAAACCGAGCATAATATCGCCGACATTTTTAAATCCTGTTTTCTTGATAAACATTTTAAAAATAATACCGATGATCGCTACGATCGCAGAAATCGTTGCAGTAGATAAAAGCTGCGCAACCCCACTCGATCCATCGATATAGGACAGACATAAAATCCATCCCGTAACACTGGTTCCGATATTGGCACCCATGATAATTCCGATCGCCTGTGCAACCTTCATCATACCTGAGTTTACGAAACCGACTACCATGACTGTCGTTGCTGAAGACGACTGGATAATGGCAGTTACAACTGTTCCAAGTAAAATCCCCTTGATTGGCGTATTCGTAAGCTTATACAATACAAGTTCCAGCTTATTTCCGGCTACTCTTTTCAGTCCATCGCCCATCAGTGACATACCGAAAAGAAACAGTGCCACTCCGCTGAGCAATGATAAAATAATTGTAATCGTTGTCATTTGTACTCCTAACTCCGTTCCCTCGTGAACGTATTCTTTCTTGCATTGCCGTTTACACCTTTCTGTGTGCGGCAATTTTTTCAATTACATTCCCTTTACCTATACTTTACATTTTCTTTACATAAAGCCGGCATTTCTATTATACTGTACAATAACAGAAAATCACAATCATTTTATGATGATTTCGGATATTTTTTACATATCTCCCATGAAAGTGCCATTTTTCTGCTAAAATATTAGGACTTTTTCATCTATACTTTTTTTGTTTATCGTTTTTGTTCTTTTTTCTTCTGTTTTCCCGTCAGAATCACGAAATCGCATTTCCAACTGCTTCTTTTGCAAGACGGTCCGCTTCCTCATTTCCTTCTACACCGGAGTGACCTTTTACTTTCGCAAAGTGAACCTTGATCGTATCTTTTACAGACTGCATGTAATTATAATACGCAATGGTTCCCTGTTTATTCCGTTTCCATGCACCGGTTGCCCACATCTCGATCCCCATATAATCATAGTAGATCGTCACTTCCAAAAGTCCGAGCTCTATTGCACGCTTCACCGCTGCCATCGCGCCTAAAATTTCTCCTGCAACATTCCGCATAGATGCCATTTCCGCTTCACAGCCTGATCCCTGGAGAACTTCCTTTTTCCCGTCATGAACGAGAAATCCGCCATATCCGTAGACTTTCGTTGCACTGTTAAAGGAACCGTCCACGAATGCATATACATTTGCAGCCGCATCCGTTGGTCCTGTCACTGTCTTTTTCGCGCTGTCTGCGCTCTCTGCACCAGCTGTTTTTTCTTCAGTCCTGATCCCGCGGATAAATGCATCTGCCTCCTCCACGGTCTGAAAGCTCTTGTATACCGGGTTCGGATAGCCGTCCACCATCTGCTTACAGTCTGGCCAGCTATAGAAAATCCCCTGCATTTTTCCTTTTTTTACCGCATAATATTTTGATGGCATATTCTGCTCCCTCCATAGTAAGTTTCTGGTGTCAAAAGATCTGCATTTAAGTTTATGCTGGCAGATTACACAAAAAAATATTGCAAGTTTCATTGTGCAAGACATTCCGATAAGCCTCTGAAAGCGTGAAGCGTGTTCAGCAGAGGCTTCCACGCTTCATGAGTCTTATCTCCATTGCACAAAGAGAAACTTTCCATATTTCTTTTGTACAATTTGCCAATGAAGGTTATGATGCAGACCTTTTGACACCAGAAACTTACTATGGAGGGAGCAGAATATGCCAT
>CAKRLC010000043.1 GCA_934358955.1 uncultured Roseburia sp.
TCCATCCTCTTCATCAGCCCTAAAAATTTCCGGTAAGACTCCGCCACATTGGAAAAATAAAAAATCTTCCTGTCGCAAAAATCCCGGTATAGTTCGCTGGTGGTCACTGCTTCTTTATGGATACAGCCAATTTGTGGTGAATATAACACCTTCAGCCCTTTTTTCTTCGCCAGATAATAGACGATCTCCTCCTCAGCATACAGGAACGTATCCGGCCAGAAGCCTCCTAGCTGTTCCAGATAATCCTTTGAAAAAATCATACAACAGCCATGAAGCAGTACATCTTCCTTATCGCTGCCCACGCAATCCGCTGCGGCAATGGATCTGCCATCTACTTCGCGGGTTGTGAGATTTTTACTTCCGTCGTTTATGTCCTTTCCGGTTTCATCCGTTGATACGCCATATCTTCCCATGACTTTTTTCTTTAAATGCAATGCTTTGATCAGACGAAAGCTCAATGCCTTTGCATAGGAAACGAGCATTTGTTTTCTCATATATGGAATCGTATAATTGCGCTTCTCGGCAACCGGATTCAGATGCTGTGTACGGGTTGCATCCAGAATATCACCGCCAAGTACGCCAAATGGGTTTTTTTCATATATTTCTTCAATCTTTTCGCAGAAATCCGGCTGTTCAAACAGGATGTCACTGTTTGCTGCCACAACAAAATCCGGATCAAAATGTTCTTTCGCATAGGTGATCCCAAAATTATTGCCTTTCGCAAAGCCAAGATTTTTCCCTGCGGAAAGAATCGTAACGTTATCCACGCTTTTGAGAATTTCACGAAGTTTATCCACACTTTCATTGGCAGAACCGTTATCAACTACGATGATATCCACATGTTCTTTCCGGTTCAGTCCCTGGATGGACTCCACGCAGGCAATGCTCTCCTGCCAGGTTTTGTAATTTAAAATAACAAAACTGATTTTTTTCATGTCTATGCTCCTGAATATCTCGTCTTTGTGCCAAGTAAAATCCGGATATATGGCGTAATGGAACGCACGATCGCGGTTCCAAGGCCAAAATTCTTATGCAGGAAGTGGAACCAGTCGCGGAAAGGAAGTCCTTTTCTGCTCTCTTTTAAACGGATACGTTCTAATTTTGGCAGAGACTCATCCTGCCAGGTCTTCGCCAGTGAATTATCATTACATTCACCCACGTATTTTGGGTAAATATGGATCGGGTATCCGAGGTGATGGATCTGCAAGCCGTAATCAAAATCCCCAATACTGTGCTGATAAAACGGATCGATCCCTACCTGCATGAAAATGTCATGCGGGATGATCGCACAGTTTGCATTGAAGGTATCGAAGTTTACATCCACTGCCTCCGGTCCCATTTTTTTGTATTTGATGCCTTTGGTATATTTGATTCCACCATAGCTTAATTCACCATGTTCTCCGCAGATTGCTCCGACCTTTACTTCATCCGGTTTTAAGTCCGGCAGCATCTCATCGAAAATATGCGGCACAAATCTGGTGTCATCATTCATCAGCATGTAATACTCATAATCTGTATGATGCTTTTTAATATGTTCAATTGCTTTGTGCATGCCGCCATTCCAGAAGTTCGATCCATCTCCCTCGATCAGGTCGATCGTATACTGTCCGCTCTGCTGCATCTCTTTTAACATCTCTCTGGTGCCATCTGTACTGTTATCATCTAAGATCACATAATCGAATGTCACGTTATCATTTGCAGAAAGTGTCTCCATTCCCCTGCGCGTCAGCTCTCGTCTGTTAAAGCATGTAAATATTGCTAAAATCTTCATTGTTCTCTCTCCATTTCTATGGCTGTCCAATATAATTTCTGCGGAATACGATATGATAAATCCTCTTTAGGATATCCGGCTGTGATTCATGGATCAGCGCTTTTTTCATCGCTTTATGGATCTTTGGAAGCTCCCTGACCTCATCCGGAAACTGTGTGATCGCGTGGTCTGTCGTCAGATGATGGTTAAATACCGGCTCCTTTGCGTTGCCGCAGTGGATCCCGCTGCCATCCCAGCCTTCGTTGCTGACAAGAGATTTCGTCGGAGATAAGATCAGTCCGTCTCGTCTGAAATTGGTCCAATACCAGCGAATCGCCCAGGAATTCGTCTTCTCATCTGTCTGCTGCATTTTCATGATTTTATAAAAGTCATAGGTATTATCATAATTAAACCTTTTCCGCAGTGCAGCGTCCTTTATCATCTCTTTCCAGTCCCTGCACTCCGCATCAAAATGGCTCCACCGGTCTGCCCAGGTCGCCCATGCCCAGCTCGTACCTGTCAGCGTATTAAAATATGTCTCACAATCATGCTCATAATCATCGGAAAGATGGGAAAATCCTGTGATTCCTGTAACCTTTTGCTCTTTCTCATAATGATCCAGTCCATCATTCATGTAACGCAGAAAGTACCTGTTAGCCACCAGGTCATCTTCTAATACAATGGCTTTTCCGTACTCATTTACAATGCCTGTCACACCTTCTATGATATTTTTTGCAAGTCCATAATTCACCTTCCGCTCGATCAGTGTCACCTTTGCAAAACCAGTGAGGTTCTTCACAAAGCTCCGTATCTCCTCTACTTTTCCTGCATCTGCTTCTTTCTTTGCCGCATCGGAAAAAACAAACAGATCGGTCTGCTCTGCCAGCTCGTTTGCCGAAAGTGCCTCTATCGTACGTTTTGTATGATCCGGTCTGTTATAGGTAAATAAAATGACCGGCGCAATTGTCCTTATTTTTTCCATCTTTTTTCACTCATATATTTCTTTATTCATCATTTATTCCATCATCTGATCAAAAGCCCGGTTCAGATAATAGCCCTCCTGGATGCCGGAAGATACCTTCATTGCCGCAGCCTTTAACTGCTGATAGTCAGCGGTTTCAAGCTGTTTGCTTATATCACTTAATCGATCGATCTTGATGCCGCAGCCATGCTCTTCCACAAAATGTGCCATGCCGGAATGCTTCCAGACGATCACCGGAAGTCCTGCTGCCAGATAAAGTGCACATTTGTGTGAATTATTGTAGCGCAGATATTCGCCCAGTCCACCTGAGATCTCATCTGCCCCGTCTCCATCCCAGACAAGTCCATAATGTGCTGCACAGACCGCCATCGGCACTTCCTCGGAGGAAAGCATGCCATGATAAATACAGCCTTCTGGAAGCTTTGCCTTTTTCTCTTCTTCTAATTTGCCCCACAGATCAAACTGAATGTGCTCCGGCGTCTTCATATGGAACAGAAATTCAGACTTGTTCAGATTTCCGGCGAATGCAATATGGATCTCCGATTTTGGTTCTGTTTCTGCTTTTTGCTGTTCTTCCCGAAGCTTCGTCTTCTCTTTCTCGTTCATAAGGTAATCCCAGACACTGACCGGAATGATTTTTCCATCCACGCCAAGCTTTCTGAGCATTTTTTCTGTATTCTTATTTGGTGCAAGAACGATATCTGCCGCTTTCACCGCTTCAAGCTCCGTCTTAGATGCCTCGTCCATCTCTTCCATCTGTGAAATATCATAGCGGAATGCATTCAGGTCATTGATAAAGCACGCTGTTTTATAGTGTTTTCTCTTTCTTAAGCGATTGACCAGTCTGATTTTGATATAATTTTCCGGGATAGAATAAAATATAATATCTTCCCGCTTCACCGAAAAGAGGATAAACAGAAACAGGTACGGCAAATCCAGTATTTTTAATAATTTGTTACAGTTTTTCGGAACTCCCCACAGGACTTTTGCATTTCTTTTTCTGAGAAGTGCAAACACATCCCGCATGGCTTTTCCTGCCGCATCGAATGTCTCTTCCTGCCGCTGATTTAATACATAGATCTGTTTTTTCATCTTATTGTTCCTTTACCCAGTCCACATAAGCCCGGACACCGTCTTCAAAGTCCATTTTCTTCTCATAACCAATTTTTTTCAGTAAGGAAATATCTGCCCTCCAGTTGAGTGGATCTCCCACCTTTACTTCGCCGTTAAATGAAATAATGTCCTCGGATTCTCCAAGGCATTTTGCATAAACGCTTGCAAGCTGCGCAATCGAAATTTCTTCGCCATTCGCAACGTTGAAGATCTCTTCCGGTCCGTCATAACGGATGATACAGTCGATCGCACGCATAATATCAGAAATATGAATGTAATCCCTTGTCTCATTTCCGGTTCCAAACAGGCTGATCTTACCGGTATTCTTATATTTCTGGTACATATCCCACAGGATCTGCTTGCGGATACCGTTTCCATATGCAGAGAAAATACGGACAGACCGGATCTGATAGCCGTGAACTTTATTATAATAGCTGCATAATTCCTCACACATAAGCTTGTGAAGTCCATATGGAGAAATTGGTGCAGGTGTATCACTCTCACTGATCGGGAGCTTCTTCGGATTGCCGTAAATTCCCGCACTGGATAAAAAAATCACCTTTGGTTTCTTCTCAATTCCGCGCAGTGCGATCAGAAGCTGATAGAGGCTGTGCAGATTCCCATCTAAATCCGCCATCGGATTTAAGACAGACGCACCGACATTCGCGCTTCCTGCGCAGTGTAAAACGATATCCGGCTGAATATCTGTGATCACCATAGACAGCTCTGCCGGACTATGTGACATATTACACTGGTAGTAATTCACATCCGGATTGTTTCCACGGTAATTTGTGGAAATATCCATTCCATAAATCTCGTATTCTTTTTCAAAATAATCTGCGGCATTGTTCCCGATAAAACCGTTCACACCGGTAATTAGTATTTTCTTCATCTCTCACTCCTGCCCTTCTGGTATAACTGCATCTACGCAAAAATATGTTCCAGTCCTTTTGAATATTCCTTTGCTTCCCTGTACATATTCGCGATTCCCTGCTCCATGTCTTCTGTAAAAGTCTCTTTTGTTGTCTGCTCCATCAGATCTGCTAATTTTTCCGGATCATGCGGATCAAACAGACGGCATTTCTCGTTCTTCTGCTCCTGGTGGATCGGAATATCTGATAAAAGTACTGTCTTATCCAGTACCTTCGCATCCTCTAATACCGTTCCCCAGCCTTCACAGAGTGATGGCTGTACCACAAAAGCAGCGTTTTTCATGATACAAAGCTGTTCGGTACGCTCCACAAAACCAAGCAGGCGGATGGAATCCTTCACCTCCGGCGCTTCCATGATTGCCTTCAGCTTGCCAATATATCCCGGATTCCGGTAGTCCTCCAGGTTTCCTGTAAATACAAAGTCGTAGTCCTTTAAGCGTTCTGTATTTTTCAAAATCTCGATCGCTTTCACTGCCACAAGATGATTTTTATGCTGCCAGAACTGATTAGGCAGATAAATATATTTTTTCTTTAATCCGAACTTCTCACGGACCTGTTCTTCCATTTCCGGCGTGATCTTGCGAAGCTCCGGTTCAATGTAAGATACAAAATGAACTACTTCCACCGAACACTTATGCTCCGGGAAGAAATGCTCAAGATCATTTTTGGCATCTTCACTGCTTAACACAAGCGGATTTGGCATCTGTGTGATTTCAGTAAAGTTCGCATCCTTTTTATCGAGCTCCTCTTTGCTGAAAAACTCCGGCAGGTTCTTATGCTGAAAATCCGGGATCCAGAAGATTCCTTTTTTTGCAAACAGGCGTCCGATTTTATTCAGCTCCAGTGCATAGCAGTATTTTACGCCATGGAGCCAGATCAGATTTGCCTCATACAGGGCAAGCTTTAATTTATTTGTTCCCTCGTAAACACGAATATCGATTTTTCCACGGAAAGCATCAAAAATATCAGCATGCTCCGGGTCGATCAATACAACAATCTCATATTTTTCTGTGATGTTCGGGTTCTGCAGGCAGCTGAAAATAATATTTTTCAGATAATATAATCCTCCGATCCATCCTCTGTTTCCAAGTCCGTTAAAAAGTATTTTCTTCATAATTTTCACTTTCTTATTTTAAACATTTCCAACAATCCTACGGTCTGATCTGTTGACCATCGTCATGCTCTATTTATCTTGCTGTTTTCTTCAACGCATAATCTGCGGCAGCTATACATCCCTTTGACACCTCTGCGAAAGAAAATTCATGCGCTTTCTGATAGCTGTACTGCCCCATCCTGGCAAGCTTTTCATCATCTGAAAATGCCTCATCGATCACTTTAGCAAACGTTTTTGTATCCTCCGGATCTACGATATATCCGTTTTTGCCTTCTTCTAACAGGTCAAAGGCTCCATCTGCATATTTTGATGAGATGACCGGAAGAGATGCACACATGGCCTCTAACAAAACAAGACCAAAGCAGTCTTCCCTTGTCGGCAGAATGAACAGGTCTGATTCGTGATACAGCATACGGAGCGCCTCACCTTCCACAAAGCCCTTAAAATCAATACGATCCAAAACCCCAAGCTTTTTCGCCTGTTCGATAAGATTTTGTTTTTCCTGTCCTTCTCCTACGATCACAAGCCGGATGTCTTCGCTTGTCTGTGCAAGCGCAGGCAAAAGCAGGTCTAAGCCCTTCCTCTGGATCATGCTTCCTACGTAGATCATCTGTTTTTTGGAATAATCCGTCTTTTCCATCAGATATTTATCGATAGAAACCGTCAGATAGGAGATAAAACATTTTTCGGGATCTGCGCCATATGCGACCTGCGCCTCTTTTGAAGCGGTACTGCTCGCAATAAAGGCAGCGGCCCTTTTTATAATGTATTTTCTCGACAGACGCTGTACTTTTCCGATATTTTTTTCTGAATTTAAGGTTCCGTCCGTCCAACTGATAAATGGTATTTTCTTTTTTCTGCAATAATGCACAGCCCGCAGTATCGTCGGATTGTACTCCATTGCAAATACGAGATCCGGTTGGATCTCTTCTAATGCCTTTTCCACCCCGACCGGCAAAAAAATATATCTGTCATCAAACCGTTTTCTTATGATGATCGTTTTGGATTTCAGGAAGGTTGCATGCTTTAATTCATTCAGTTCCACGCTCCATTTCCGGTTCTCCATGCCTGCGCCCGAAAAAATGACGTGAAATTCATATTCCGGATAATGCTTCTGCATGTAGACAAAAAAGTCTACCCTGTACGGAGAAGGGATATTGGTTATAAATACCGCTTTTTTCATTTGGAAATATCCTCGTATATTTTTAATAATTTCTGATAGTTATCTTCCGGACGAAGTCTCGTCTCATAGAAGTTTCTTGCATTTTCTTTTAATTCAGACAGATTCAGCCGGTCAAATTCCCGTATTTTTTCTGCCAGATCATCGGATGAATTATAAGTAAATTTCACACCGGTAATGCCTTCTTTCACCATGCCGTCCATATTTCCGACACGTCCTGCAACAACCGGTACACCATAAGAATAGGCTTCCGCAATCGTCATGGCAAACGCCTCATAGCACTGGGAAGACATAATGACTGCCTTTGCATGGTAAAACTTCTCTTTCATTTCTTTCTTCTGAAGGAATCCGAGAAATTCTACATTCTTCATCTGATGTGAAGCCACATATTCTTTCATCTCATCCATCATTGGACCAGTTCCTGCCACGTAAAGTTTCTCATCCGGAAGCTGCTCAAATGCCTTCACCGCGATGTCGATTCCCTTTAAAGACTCGATCCTGCCGGCAAACAGGAAGTAATCTTCTTTCTCGGTTTCATCATCCGGTGTTACACCTTCTGCGAACGTAAAATTCGGTTTGATATACAAACGATTCTCATCAATGACTTTCTTTCCACGCAAAGATTCCAGGATTTTTTGCCTGTTAAACTCTGTCAGGCAGATAAAATTCACTTTCCGGTAAGTGCCAAGCGCCCGGTGGATTTTTAAGATCATCGCACTCACAATCGTCTGTGCCGTACTATTACGGTAACATTTATGTTTGACTGCACATTTCATTCCCTGCTCTACACACTCTTCACAGATTCTGTTATCCCGGAAAAAAGAACCTGCCGGACACAGCATCCTGAAATTGTGGAGAGTCTGCACAACAGGCACCTTGCAGTGGAATGCCGCATAGAATACAGAGGGACTCACCATTGTTAATGTGTTATGCACATGTACAATATCAATCTTCTTCTCCCGGATCAGCTTTGTTACTTCCCGGTAAGTTTTTAAGGAGAACACAGCTGTGAATGGCAGCAATATTTTTTTTAATTTTCCGCCTTTTTTTATCTCTTCATTCGAGCGATAATACTCAAACACTTCATGTCCATGCTCTTCTAATAATTTCTTTTCATTGCGGACGACCACGTCTTCCCCACCCGGTATCTGATAAAAATTATGAACCTGTAAAATCCGGTATTTTTCCATAAAAACGTTTTCCTTCCTCGTTTGTTAATCCTGTGACGGCTTCATGCCATCCATGATTCCTGGATAAAGCAATGCTGCACACAGTAAAATATAAATATTCATAAATCCGTTCATGACAAACTGCTCTAAAACGGCATACAGAGCCATACATCCGATCATCACAAGTTCTTTGTAATATCTTCCCCTGTATAAACGGAACAGGTTCCAGCACACTGCTGCAAAAAACAAAATTGCCACAATAACACCACAATACAGAAATACAAACATATACGTATTGTCGATCAGACCATGATAACTTGCATAAAAAATTTCCTGCGTTCTTGGGAGGAAAGAAATACCCTGATCCTTAAAGTAAGAATTCATAATATAGATTCTTCCTGACACAAGATGATTCATCAATTTCATCAAAGGATTGGATGCATTATAAACCAGCATCGTAATAAAACTAAAGATTGTACCAACAGGAACAGAAAGCGCCAGGATTATTTTTACCCTGTGATTTTTTATGAGCTTTTCAAAAATGATCAAAAGCCAGTTGAAGAAAAAGACTGCGATTCCTGTCCGGCAGAATGTAAATTCATAAAATCCGAGTGCGATCGCTGTCGTTACGACGAACCATTTCCAGTTCAGTCTCTCATAGTTATAATATAACAGAATATTGATCGTAATAAAAAGTGTCAAAAATGCGGTATTCGGTTCTATCAATCCAAAACTGTATACGTCGATCTCTACATATTTTGTATCAACTGTAACTGTTTTTCCGATATCATACGCACCAAAAATGGAACCAACTGTCAATATCAGCATACAGAAGGTACGGATATAGACATCGATCTTAACCATATTTAAAAATGTGCAGTTTTTCATTGCGACCATTGTCATAAAAAGCAACAGCCATGTATTTTGCTTTGTATAAACAGACAGACCTAATCCTGCTCCCATCAGAATACAGATCCAGATCGTCTCCCGCAGTGTATACTTTGTCGTTACCATTTTAATGGCCCAAAATATCATGGTAAAAGCAAAAAAGTATTTATAAATCCCATCTCCATGGTTATATGCAAATGCTTTCATCAGGATATTGATTGCAAAATAGCCGTAAAAAGCTATCATCCCTATTTCGTTCCAGTCAATTGTCCTGCAAAATTCCTTAATTTTATTCATAAAACCTCTTAACCTTCTATTCTGCTGTAAACTGCGTAATGGTTCTGCACTACATCTGTCTTTTTATATCCGTATGCGGTCAGATCTTCCGGTATCTGATGAAAATCAGTATTAAAAACAATATACCTGCAATTCTTTTCCCGCGCGATCTGCGTGATCACTTCTACATCCGGATTTTCTTTGCACATTTCCTCATATACGATCTGTTCTGCTTCTTCAATATCTGAAATATATCCTTCTGCATTTCGTCCATATAACAGGCAGGCGGCTGCCGAATACTGCCGGATGCTGCATAACAATTCGTTTGGAACAATGATCGTTTCTTTCCAGTCCACAAGTCTGGCCTGGACAATATCTGATATTTCAATGGCAGCCTGCGGCAGTTCATAATCATTTTCCTTTTCCGAATATGTCTGTGATGAAAAAACCGGTTTTCCGGTCATGACAATGCAGACACATGCCAACAGCAGCACGACTGCGCGTACTGCCTGTTTTTGAAATCGATATGCCAGCTTTGTGATCGCAAATGCAGTCACAAAAACGATTGGAAGCATCCAGAGCAGACGCCAGTACACTCCAGCCAAAAACTTCATTCCTATATATTTGAAAAAGAACGGGTTAAAGAAAAAGAACAGGATGAGAACAGACGGGTAAACCAGCAGCTTTCTGCATCTTTTTCCATAAAAAACGCAAAGCACCAGTGCTGCCATATATAGCAACCACTGTGCTGCCCCGTTTCCATATCCTATAAAATTTTGAAATTCACTCCATACAGCTTGCAAATATATCATGAATGCTTTTTATCCTCCAACTCTGTTGCTATAGCATCATATAGTATATCAGGTATCCCAGACATGGCAATACTGCACCAAAAATTCCGATTGCCCTTTTCCAGTTTTTTTCAAAAAAGAAATCTGTCAGTCCGTAAATTCCTACCACAACCGGTGCTGTCACGATTCCGATTCCGGATAACAGACAGCTTCCGATGCTTAAGACATATATCACAATGATCCACGCACCTACGTGCTCTCGTTTCATGATCTGCCAGAACAGATAAAAAAACAGTGGAAGGCTAAAGCTTGCACAAACAGCCTTTCCCTGCCAGATTCTCAGTAAAAGCATGGAAGGCATCGTATGTGTTGAGGTATACCCCCACAGATTCAGCACAGACAGCAAAATCAGAAAATATCCTGTTTTTTCCCAGTCTCCTTTTAAAAGCGTATTTCCAATCAGTGCGTAGACTCCGTAACACAGCAAAATTAAAAAGAACGGCAAATAGGTATGCGATAAAACAGCCGGTGCCATTCCACTCATTTTGCATAAAATAGACAGATACATCGCCCATGGTGACGTCAGATCTTTTTTTACTTCTCCGACATCCCAATACATAAAATCTGCTGTGATCGGATCGTCCTGATACATTGAGTCATGCACAACAGCTGACACTTCTTCTGCAATAAATCTTGCATCATCATCATCACTGTGTTCATATCTTGCAGGAATGTATGCCTGCATGAGGATCATCACGAATGCGATTCCGCAAAAAAGCCATGCTGCCAGATTCTTTTTCTGCCCTGACTGTTTTTCTTCCCGTGTCTGTTCTGTTTCTTTTCCTGCCATCCACAGTTTATGGATCAGTGCTGCAGCCACCAAGAGCTGCAGCGCGATCCGAAACAAAATGGATGCATTGGTAAGACTTTGCTGCATTTTTACAAATGGCACCAGTATAAGCTGGCCCACTGCAAGCATCTGTACAAAGCCGATCACCCATGCACTTAATAATCTTGCCACAGCATCCTTTATTCTCAGATAATCTGCAATAAGGGATCCGATGCAGGCTGGAATGATAAGAAACATCATTGTCATAAACAATATGTTTTTACAATTCATATACCAAAACTCCCTCAATGGAGATTCCATTTACATCTAATGCATTTTTTACTCTGAATAATGCTTCATTTGATACATTTTTTCTTCCGGATGCCACAAAGGATTTGTCACTCAGCTTTGCTGTCACAAATGTATCTGTGCTGTCTGCTGTGCTGTCCGTGTTGATCACGATGCGGTCATAATCCTTCTTCGCCTGCTCTAAGTATGCTTTAAATCTTGTATTTGCAGCAATATCAAAGCCTTTTTCCTCTTTGCTGTTGCGGTATACTGCATCCAGGTAATCGTTTAATGCCACCGGTGCCAGATTTTCTGCACTGCCAAGGACATATTCACTGATGCTTCCTGTATTCTGTGTATAGTTTCCATCTGATGACAGATCAATAAATAATGTTTTCTTCTGTTCTCCTGCAAAACTCATTGCCAGCTTGAATCCTGTATCTTTTACCGGTGATTCTGCATTCACACAGTTTACAGTCAGTGTTTTTTCACCATCTTTGCTTAAAAAGCTAGCCAGTGCTTTATAGCTTTTTGCGCTGTGCTTCTCAGATTTGATCTGGTCGATCACAACCGTTTCAAAGATTTCACGTACTTCTTCTGCATTGATCGGTTTTTTGTATAAAAGCATCCAGAAGCTGTATAATACGATCTCAACAATGATTCCAAGCAGGAATCCTGCTGTAAAAGCCTTGAATACACTCTTGTTAAACTCATCCTGGGAAATAGAATACGTATCGATCTTCTGAACAATACTTGTTGCATATGGCGCATCGACCACCTGTGCGCTGCCTTCACCCAAAACTTCTGTAGAAATCTTGATGATCGTATCCATAACAGCATCTGCATACGCTACTGCATCTTCCTGTGTTTCAATATGGAATTCTCCGATCGTACATGGATAATTCACATAAAAAGATAAGAAATCAGATGCTTCTCCCTGGAAGACAGAAAATGTCTTTACAAAATCCTCATATGCCAGCTGATATTTCTGTGTTTTCATCAGCTCATCGTATGCCATTTTGCTGGTTGCAAGCTTGCTGACGGTTCCGATACGTTCTGTTGCTGAATCATCGTTATAATCAGAAACATAGATCATGCCGGAAATCTGCTGGATATTTTCATAGTATTCTTTTTCCACAAATCCGTGGTTTAATTTGTATTTATATCCTCCAAGGATCACTCCACAGAGTAATCCCAAAATAATGGCAAGCCACCACATCCGCAGATTGTAACGGATAATGTCTACTACACTGTACTCTTTGTTGGTCTTATATTCTTTGTTCATTCTGTTCTCCTTATTATTCTCCGCCTTTTTCAAAAACAACTTTTATGGTCTTCAATATGATCTTGATATCCAGTCCGATCGTCCAGTTATCAATATACTGAAGATCTAATTTGACGACTTCCTCAAAATCCGTGATATCATTTCTTCCGCTTACCTGCCAGAGTCCTGTGATTCCCGGTTTCGCGCTTAATCTCCTCTTCTGGTAAGATTCATACTGACGGAATTCATCTACTGTTGGTGGTCTTGTACCAACCAGACTCATATCACCTTTTAAAACGTTTAAGAACTGAGGCAGTTCATCAATACTTGTTTTACGGATGAATTTTCCAACCTTTGTAATACGTGGGTCATCTTTCATTTTGAACATCAGACCGTTCATCTCATTCTGCGCTTCTAATTCTTTTTTCCGCTCCTCAGCATCCTGATACATGGACCGGAACTTATATATTTTAAAGAACCTTCCATTTTTTCCCACTCGCTTCTGTGAGAAAAACAGTGGTCCCGGTGATTCGAGCAGCAGCACCGGTGCAAGGAATACTGTCACAACTGCGGTAATGGCGAGTCCGACAATTGCTCCTGCGATATCCATAAGACGCTTTACAAGAAGCATCTTCCAGTCATAAGACTGATTGGAAAAAGTCAGCACAGGGATGTTTCCAACCATTCCAAAGCTTTTGTGGAATTCATCAAACTGCTGCAATACTTCGATAGAAACATGAACGGTTGCACCCATCTGTTCAAATTGATCAACCACGGTTTTTAACCCTGCCCCGTCCTCATACGGAACATTGATAAATACCTCATCGACGATCTGCTCTGTTGCATATTGCATCATGTTATTCATTGTTGCTACGACAGGTATCCCCTCATACCATCTTCCAACCTGGTTGTCATCGATGACGGCGATGCTTGTGATCTTTCTTGCCCAGTCTTTTATACTGTTAGAATCCTTTACGCTCTCCTGTACACGGTCGGCCGTTGTTACCAGGAAAATCTGGTTAACTGCCTTTTTATTCCGGTAAATACGCAGCAGATAATATTTGATCACAAGATGTGTTGCAAAAAAGAGAATGAGATTGATGCAGGCCGCTGCAATATAAACACCTCGTGATACTTCTGCATTATTATGTTTTACAAAGATGGTCAGCGTTGAGATCAGCATCAGCGCAATGCTGGCCTTCACTGCTACCATAAACTCTTTTCCGGATGTTCTTCTGATAAAATCCTTTTCCAGATCGGAAAATAAAATCAACAGCAGATATGCGATAAATGTAATATAGAAGTTATCCATCAATTCCAATCGCATATTTACTACAGATACATTTCTGTATCCTACCAGCCAGATATATCCTGCGCCAAAATAGCTTGCAAGAAAGCATATCATGTCTAACAGGATCAGAAGGACACTCTGTACTTTTTCTCTTGTCTGATTCATTCGGTCTTTCCTCGCTTATTTTTGAATCTTATTTTGATATTTTTTCAGTCATATGCCAATGTAAACTCTTCCCCATTCCGGTCAAAGTTCCGGTTGTAGTACGGATCCCATTTTATCATTTCTCCGTACTGTCTCTGGAATTCTTCATCCTCGATCAGGATCTGATGCGGGGAGTCTGCTGTTTCGTCCACATATAACTCTGCATATGGCGAAAAGATCACATAATCTCCATTTTTCTGCAGCTCCAGGCATAACTGGATCCCTGCCTGGGCAGCGGTCAGTTTTTCATTCCAACCGTTTGTTTTTAAGAAACGCTCTTTCTTTATTGCCATGCCATTGACTGCGATCGCGCTCACGCACTGTTGTGTGATCGCATGGTTAAAATAACCGTTGCTGTCTTTTTCATGTCCCACAAACAGCCCGGATGCCGTTCCCTGTAAACCAACGACCAGTCCTGCTGAAAGGACATTTCCATCTGTATTCAGAAGCTTTGGTCCTGCAGCTGCGACTTCCTCCCGCATGACATTTGCTGCAAGTACATGAAGCCAGTTGTCTTTTTCTGCGCCCTTTGCAGAAGACAGATACAGTATGATTTCCCCGGTTGCTTTTTGGGTTGCCTTATTTAATTCTTCCGGCACAAACCGTTCACTTCCGGTTTCGATCACTTCATAATTCCGGTACGTCATTCCACGGAGCAGTTCTGCGATCGCTTCTTTTCTAGTTGTTATGATGGAAACAAGAGGTTCCTTTTCCAATGGGTAATATACTTCATACATTCCATAATATCTTCCCATTTTCACTTCGGCTTCCTCCAGGCCGCCTGCTTTAAGATCCAGCCCGATCGCCCGTTTTCCTGCTTCATAGCAGTAGAGCTTACTCTCCGGATTCATCGCTGTTGAATTCGGATGACAGCGCCAGTGATATAAAATCTTTGGAATGTGTACGATCTGTGATGCATTTCTGATACAGCGCAAAATAAAATCATAATCCTGTGAACCATCACAGCTGCTGTCAAATCCGACTACTTTTTCCACGATTTCTTTTTTCGCGGTAAAGAAATGACAGATATAATTGCAGCTCTTTAAATAATCCGGATTGTAATCCGGTTTGAAATGCGGATCAAAATACTCTTCCAGATCCAGTGACACTTTATCTTCATCTGTATAAATGATATCTGCGTTTTTCTCATTGATCGCCTTAACGACCTCATATAGCGTATCAACCTCTAAAATATCATCGTGATCTAACAGACCGATATAATCTCCGTCAGCAAGGCTTAACGCCTCATTCGTATTGCCTGAAATTCCATAATTTCCATCCAAAAGCTTATATTTTACTCTGGAATCTTTCTTTTTGTATTCTTCTAAGATGCCGTCAATACTGTGATCCATACTTCCATCTGCAATGCAAAGCTCCCAGTTGCCATAGGTCTGCTTCTGCACGGATTCGATCATTTCCCGTAAGAACTTCTCCGGTGTCCGGTATGCCGGAACAATGATACTGATCTTCGGCTGGAATGGAAATTCCTGTTTTTCCTGTTTCTCTATTTCTTTTTCATCCGGCAGCTGGAATCTTCTCCATGCTGCATACGGAACATTTTTCGGATTTAATCGTCTTTTTCTGATACGGTATAATTCCCGGATTCCATACGTCTTCCGATAGAACCGGTCGTCTTCTTTTGTCTTTTCATCCCTGCAGCTTCGCATTGCCGCTGCATTTGGATACCGTCTCTCATTTTCCCGTATTTTTCTTGCAAAATACTCATATGTAATCTCATGGATCTCTTCTTTGGTCCCACAGGAAAAAATAAGCTGATAGGTCTTGTCCTTTCCTGCATTCCATACAAAGTTAAATCCCCAGTATGGCTCTTCTACATCGATTTTCTGCGCCTCGGCCACATCCGGACGCATGGTTCTCGTCAGTGTCTCTCCGACACTTTCCCCGTCAGTTGCTTTTAAAGTGATCTCCGTCGGATGATATGCCCCGTTTTCATCTACAGCATACGCCCATCCACAACAGATCACCGTCCCCATGTTATATTCCAGACGGTCAATATTGTATGCGATTTTCTTAATCATACTATTACTAGTTTTCCCCGGATTCATACAGTTTAATCCCTGATTCTTCTCCAATTCTTTTAATTCTTCAAAGGAAATCTCCTTTGTTTTGATCTTTTTCTTCATATCGCGGATCGGGTAGACGCCTCCACGGATGTATTCCTGAAAATGCTGCTCCATCTGTTCATAGCAGCGTATCTCTTCCTCTGTGATCCCGGTCTGTTTCATCAGCCGGTCAAAATCCAGCGCACTGCATTTTGTGATCTGGTGATACGCCAGAAAACATGCGCGATAAATCACAAAGTTTTTTGGAATCGGGAATTCAAAGGTCCATTCATAATCAATGACCTGCCATTTTCCCTCATCTGTCAGGATATTGGAAAATATAAGATCAATATCACTGACTTTTGCACAATTTAAATGCTCAGGCAGACGTACTTCCCCAAATACCTCTTTGAATTCTTCTGTCATAGCAAACGGCACATTGCCGCCATCTTCTGTAATCCATGTAAGATATCTGTTTACAAGCTCTGCTACCTGATATTCCTGTTTCCCTGCAAGAAGATCTTCCATCTCCTGCTGTAATGTTTTTCCCTGTAAAAATGGGGATACGGCTCTTGCCCCATCCTCTTTGCACGGACAGAATAAAATATCCGGACAGGTAAAGTTTTCTTTCAGCTCCTGCGCCACTCTGGCTATATGACGGATATGTGCTTCCCCGTCTTTTTGCAGTGCATATTTATATACTGCTTTCTCTCCGTCCAGTTTCGCCACTATGTCCGTTCGCACCTGAAACTTTGCCGCCCGCTCATTGGAATATCTTGTATACACAGTTTCCACTGCCCTCTGACCGGCAAGGATCAAAAATGAGTTCGAAAATTCTGTGAATAGTCCCTCTTCCAATAATGTGTCATATACCTTCGCTTCGTCAAAAAAGACGTACCGGTCCCGGTCCATATTTCTATGGTTTTCGATCAGTTCCCCTTTGAGTGGAAGGTATTCATCGGAATACACGGTCACCGGCAATTTATAATCCGGATAAGGATAGTGGAACTCCCATCCTTCATATCCGGCCTCTGATAACATCTTTTCCCATTCTTTTTTCGTAAAGGTACGGTATTTTTCTACTCCCGGATACCCTTCAGGTCCCAGGAAATAACCGCCAAGATGCTCTTCCTGGCATCCTGCAAAATACTTCAGTCCCAGGCGGTTTGCATCTGCAATCGCTAAAAATCCACCTGGTTTCAGATGTGCCCTTAATGTCTTTAATAACTCCACATATGGATTTGTTCCATTCTCAGGCAGCCATTTTGCAGCCTCGCCGAACCCGCCTGCAAGTACAATGACATCATATGTCAAAAGTCCACCTGCGATCTCGTCCCACGCTCCGGTCAAAGCAGTTACTTTTTTGCAATCTGCACCGGAAACATTTTTCTGCAGTCTGCACCGGATGATTTCTGCCTGAAGACGTGTATCTGTCCAAAAGGTAACATCGTCGGACATCTCTGCCAGTGTCTCTGTCAGGGCGCCACATTCTGCACCAAGCTCAAGCACCGCATCCGTCTGTTTCACCGGAAGCCAGCTGATCAGATTGGCACGGATATCTGCAAGATGATAGACATACGGATAGCCTGCTTTCTCTTCTATGATCCTTCTGTATTCTGTTTTCCCATGACTGTTTACAATGTCATAGATCTCATTTTGGATACTGACATCTGCCACACCCGTTCCAACATCATGCTTCACTTTGCTACCTCTTACTGCTTATCCATTCTTATAGATACTTATACTTTTTCAACGGTTACTTCTGAATTCATATCATAAAATCCAACTGTATTCTTATCCGATACAACTGTTACATTGCATACATCATACAGACGGTGATATGCTTTAAAGCTGCCATCCCGGAATCCGGTACAGCTGATCGAGAGCAGATATTCTCCTCCCTGCAGATCCATCTGCTGGCGGAATGTTGCTACATATACATCCCCCGGATGTGCTGTTCCGATATCTGCTTTTTCATACATTGTGTTCGTTCCGGTTACGGATACCCCCTGGATCGTCTTAAATGTATAAGTAAAAATCGGATTCTGTACTTCCTGCTGGAACAATACTTTGGATTTGATCTCAAAGCTGGTTCCCTTTTCAATACAGTTCGTATAATTTCCATTTTCATCTACAATGGCAAAATCTATAATCTCTGCCTCACCGGTTCCGTATTCATCCACATTCGGATTGATTTTAAAATTACTTTTCCACAAGGCATGTTCTGCTTTATCCACATCTGCGATCAGATCTTCCGGTGACTTCTTCACATCTGCCTGATTGAGTAATACCCGTTTGTAGAGACTGATCATCTCTTTCGGGCTTCCTTCTGCGAGCTTGTCTCCCTTATTCAACAAAATAACGCGATCGCAGTATTTTGAGATGCTTGAAAGATCATGGCTTACAAAAATGATCGTTTTTCCCTGCTCTTTGAATTCTTCAAACTTCTTATAACATTTTGCCTGGAAAAAGACATCCCCAACAGAAAGTGCTTCGTCAACAATTAAAATTTCCGGATCGATATTGATTGCAACTGCAAATGCAAGTCTTACAAACATACCGCTTGAATACGTTTTGCATGGCTGGTTGATAAAATCTCCGATATCTGCAAATTTTAAGATATCATCCAATCTCTCATCAATCTCTTCCCTGGAAAATCCGATCATCATTCCGTTGAGATATACATTCTCTATTCCTGTGTATTCCATATTGAAACCGGCACCAAGCTCTAACAACGCAGAAATCCTTCCGTCAATCTCAAGATTTCCTTCCGTCGGGTTTAATACGCCGGTAATAATTTTTAATATCGTGGACTTACCGGAACCATTCGTTCCGATGATTCCGATCGTCTCACCTTTTTTTACGTCAAAGGACACCTTATTCAATGCCCAATGTTCGTGATATTTCTTTTTTCTTGTCAGTCCGAGTGCTTCTTTCAGCCGGTCTGATGGTTTGTCGTAGAGCTTGTACATTTTACTGACATGGTCTACTTTAATTGCCAAATTATTGTCCATATTGTTATTTCCCTGATTTTTTAAGAAAACTCACGCTTTCTTCTTATACGTTATGCGCTTGCTTTTCTTTGCTTTATTTTTAACAGTTTTTACAGTACATCTGCAAAATGTACCTGCAGTCGTCTGAATACCGAGGTTCCAAGAAGTAATACACAGGCTGTCAGTATCCAGAAATAAACCGTCATTCCCGGATGTTCCCAGAATGCGATCTTATTGATCAGTGCATCCCTGTATCCCGATACCACATAGTACATCGGGTTTAACTTCAGAATAAAAATCGCCCAGGAAGGGATCGACATTCCTGATGTTGCTTCGATATTCCACATGATCGGCGTTGCCCATACTCCAATCTGGAGCGCAATGTTCACAACCTGTACCATATCGCGGAAAAATACCGCGATCGAACTTGTGATATAAACAAGTCCAAGCACAAACATGATCATGCAGAACGAATAGTAAAACACCTGCAATGTATACCAGTCAGGTGTAAATCCCATCAATGCAAACAACAAAACCATAAATACAACAAAAAACGTATGGACAAACAAAGCTGAAATAACCTTCACCATCGGAAGTGTCTCTATCTTAAACACAACCTTTTTTACAAGGTACGTATATTCAACTAAGACACCGGTTCCACCGTTTACTGATTCCTGGAAATAAAACCAGGGAACCAGTCCTGCCATCAACCATAAAACAAACGGTATCTCGATTCCTGTTCTTAAATTGGTCGCTTTGGAATTTAATCCTTTTTCAAATACAAACCAGTACATCAGCACAGTGATCACCGGCTGCACGAATGCCCAGATAATTCCAAGATAGGATCCTGCAAATTTCTTTTTGAAATCATTTTTTGCAAGATTTAAAATCAGTTTACGGTTTTTCAGCCATTCCACCGGAATGAAAGAATTCTTTCTGTTATCTGTCATAATTTCAACTTTCTATCTCTTATTTTGCAGAGCGGGTTTTTACGTAATCTGCAATGCCGCCCCATACTTTGTCCTTATCGGATAAGATCAGGTCTTCTTCTGTCATTCCTTCCGGCATCGGCCATTCTACTCCAATCTCCGGATCCTTCCAAAGAAGTCCGCCCTCATCGTTTGGATGATAGAAATCCGTTACCTTGTAGCAGAATTCTGCATACTCTGATAATACGATGAAGCCATGTGCAAATCCCTTCGGAATAAAGAACTGTTTTTTATTCTCAGCTGATAATGTCACGCCAAACCATTTTCCAAATGTTTCAGAGCCTTCTCTTAAATCAACTGCCACATCAAATACTTCGCCGTTTACAACACGGACCAGCTTATCCTGTGGATAATTAATCTGGAAATGAAGACCTCTTAAAACACCTTTTCTGGATGCAGACTGGTTGTCCTGCACGAATTCACAGTCAATCCCTGCTTCTTTAAAATCATTGTAGTTATAAGTTTCCATAAAATAGCCTCTGGCATCTCCAAACACGGTTGGCTCGATCACTCTTAAGCCTTCGATTCCATTGCAATTCTCTGTTACTTTGATTTTTCCCATGTTTTTGTCCTCTTTTACTGTATTTTTAAATTTTATAATCCTTCTGCGATTTCCATCAGATATTTGCCGTAGTCTGTCTTTAATAAAGGCTGGGCAAGCTCAACTAACTGTTCTTTGTTGATAAATCCACGTTTGTAAGCGATCTCTTCAATACAGGAAATGTAAAGTCCCTGTCTCTTCTGGAATGCAGAAACAAA
>CAKRLC010000044.1 GCA_934358955.1 uncultured Roseburia sp.
AACACAAATGACCAGACAAAGTGTGTTTCTTCAGAAACAGAGGAAGATGCAGCAAGAACAAAACAGGCTATGCAGAATGTTCACTTCCGTAGAGCTCTTGCTATGGGATTAGATCGTGGTACTTACCTTGCACAGCAGGTTGGTGATGATCTGAAATATGCATCTATGAGAAACTCTTACACACCAGGTAACTTCGTTACTTTAGAAGAAGAAGTAACAGTTGACATCAACGGAACAGAGAAGACATATCCAGCAGGAACATACTATGGACAGATCGTACAGGATCAGATCGATGCTGACGGTGTGAAGATCACAGTATGGGATCCAACAGCTAACGAGGGTGCCGGTTCTTCCGACGGATATGACGGATGGTACAATGCAGATAATTCCTGGGAAGAGATGACTCAGGCAGTAGATGAGTTGGCAGCTGACGGTCTTACAATCGACGCTGATAACCCAATCCAGATGGATGTTGTATATGATTCTTCAAGCGAAGTATTTACAAACAGAGCAAACTCTCTGAAACAGTCTATCGAAGCTTCTACACAGGGACTTGTTCAGGTTAATTTAATTGCAGCAGCTGATAACACAGACTGGTACTACAGCGGATATTACATGAACTATGGTTACGAAATGAACTATGATTTCTGTGATTTATCCGGATGGGGTCCTGACTATGGTGATCCTGCAACATACCTGGATACATTCCAGCCAGAATATGCCGGATACATGATCAAATCTATCGGTATTTATTAATCGTATCTACAAAATAACAACACTGCATGGAGCGGGGATTCCCCCGCTCCCATGCACTATTGATGAGTGAACAATTATGGCAAAATATTTATTTAAACGTATATTACATGGACTTGTGTCTATCGTGATCGTAGTGGCACTGGTTATGATCATGATCTACACGATGTTAGACCGTAACCTTGTATTCGCAGGGGACAACAAATATTCTCATACAAGCAACAATGCGAGAGTGGCATATAAGTATTCGAAATGGGAAGATTATGGTTATCTTGATTATGTAACCTATTCTGACTGGTTAACAGACCTTGCAAACAAAGGCGAGATCACAGAAGAAGAGAGATCTGCAGTCGTTGGTTTCGGAAGAACCAAGGATATGGATTCTGAGCAGGTCAGCAAATATGTAAAAAAATTCACAAAATATTATAAGTCTCAGGGATACACGGTTGTCCGTAAAGATGCCGTTATGATGAACAAAAAGAAGTATGCAGACGGTGGTCAGCAGCAGCTTTTTGCGTATAAAGATGTCCCATTGACTACCCGTATGGGTAAATATTTCTCCAATCTGATCACATTTGATCATATTAATAATGTAGAAGACATCGTAGGGGAGAGAGGAGTCACCTTTACGTTACATGATCCTGTATATGGTGGGGAGAAATTCTCGCCGGCAATTATCGGCAATGGTACGACACACAAATATTTACTTTACTGTGATTCCAAGTTCCCATTTATTCATCAGAATATTGTAACAATTAACCTTGGAACATCCTATACAGTAAACCAGGGTGTCGATGTATTCAGCACAATGACAAGCCATCAGGGATCCTATATAAAATCAACAATTACTTATCCAACAGGTCTGACTGAGAAGAGTGCAGATAACCTGCATACTGCAACTTACATGAAGGGATCCAGAGAATCCAGTCTTGTATATGAATCACGTTATGACGATGATTATACAAATGTTGCTACGGTGAAGGCCGGAAAATCAAAAGTAGGTTATTCCTTTGTGATCGGTCTGATCGCAGTTTGTATGTCTTATCTGATCGGTGTACCGCTTGGTATCCTTATGGCAAGAAAGAAAGACAAGCTGGTAGACAAGATCGGAACCATTTACATTGTATTTATTATCGCAGTGCCATCCCTTGCGTATATCTTCTTATTTAAAGCAATTGGTGGAAGCTTCGGACTTCCGACAACCTTTGATATGGAGTCACCAAGCAAATTAATGTATGTACTGCCGATCGTATCCTTAGCACTTCCATCTGTTGCAAACCTGATGAAGTGGATCAGACGATATATGATCGACCAGATGAATTCGGATTATGTAAAATTTGCAAGATCCGGAGGTCTGACAGAGGGTGAGATATTCACCAAGCATATTTTGAAGAATGCAGCAATCCCGATCATTCAGGGTATTCCGGCAGCAGTGCTTGGAGCATTAACAGGAGCAATCATCACAGAGCGTGTATACGTTGTTCCTGGTATCGGTAACTTATTAACAGAGGCTATCAACAAATATGATAATGGTGTTATTGTAGGAGGAACTTTATTCTACGCGATTTTAACAGTAACTTCCCTTATCTTAGGCGACGTCTTAATGTCCATGGTTGATCCTAGAATTTCATTCTCCACAAAGGACAGGTAATTAGCAATGAGTCAGGATTTAGAAAAATTTGGTATGCCGGAAGAAGAATTATTCGCTCCGGTAGACCACAGTGATCTGGAATCGGAGAAGATTACAGCGCCTAGATATTCTTACTGGCACTCCGTATTCCGTGTATTTTTTAAGAAAAAGATAAATATTGTTGTATTATGCATTTTAGGAGCCTTGGTCGCAATCACATACATTTATCCATTATTTGTAGAGTATGATAAATACGGTAACTTAATGGATGCGACAACCAAGCACTTATCACCAGCTGCAGCAATCGAGCGTCTGGGATTCAGCATCCACTGGATTTTAGGTACAGGAGCAGCAGGACAGTCCACATTTGATGCCGTGTGGTTTGGTTCAAGAATCTCTATTTCCCTTGCATTCATCTGTGCAGTGATCAACCTTACCGTTGGTGTGGTAGTTGGATCAATCTGGGGATTCTCCAAGAAAGTGGATGTGTTTATGCAGGAGGTTTATAACATCCTTGCAAATATCCCATATATCTTACTGATCTCCGTTATGATCATGTTATTAAAAGCTGGTTTCTGGACTATGGTACTGGCATTGACCATTACCGGATGGCTTGGAATTGCGTACTTTATCCGTACACAGGTTGTTATCATCCGTGACAGAGAGTACAACCTTGCTTCTAAATGTCTTGGAACAAGCACATTAAAGATTGCAATGAAGAATATTCTTCCATTTATGACATCTGTTATTGTAACACTGGCAGCAACTGAAATCCCATCCTACATTTCTTACGAAGTGTTCTTAGCTTACATCGGTATGGGTATGTCAGATATGTCACTTGGTAGATTGATTTACGAGTCAGAGAGTGCGATGCTTACTCCTGGCTGGCAGTTTGAGTTCTGGAGCCCGGTAGTCGTTGCTTCTATTATCACGATTGTGTTATATGTCGTAGGACAGAACCTTGGTGATGCATCTGACCCGAGAACACATATGTAGAGGTTAGTTAGATGGAAGACAAGAAAGTATTATTATCAGTAAAAGATTTAGTTGTAAAATTCCACGTACGAGGCAGAATTCTTACTGCCATCCGTGGAGTTTCACTGGACATTTATGAGAACGAATCCATTGCCATCGTTGGTGAGTCCGGTTCCGGAAAATCTGTTTTTACAAAAACATTTGCAGGAATGTTAGACAGCAATGGTTTCATTGACAATGGAAATATTATTTTTAATGATGAAGAACTTGCAGATACCGTTGTAAAATTAAACGACAAAGCAAAGAAAGTTATCGCTGAAAATAAGAGAAAACTCGATGAATATTCCAAATTAGAGTTTGGTGCCGATACTTACAAAGCAATTCTTGAGTTAGAGGCTGAAAAGAGAAGAAAAGCAGACTTAAGTGAAGAGGAAGCAGCAGCTTACAAGAAGGAACTCCATGAGTTAAAAATGGAGAGAACCAATGCTTTTAACTTAAAACAGACATTTGATCCATCCAAAGAAAAGGATAAGATCAAAGAAACTGCAAAACAGATTTCCGCTCTGGATGAGAAGATCAAAGCATTCGAGAAGTCACATGCCGAGAAGGTAAAAGAGAAAGCAAATGCACTTGCTCATGATGCTGCTTATAATCATGAATTTGATGAAAGAATGGCAGCATTAAAAGCACAGCGTGAGAAAGAGATCAGTGCTGCGATTTCCACAGAGACAGAGGCAAGAAATGAGATCCTTGCGAAAGAGGTTTATCTTTCCATCGGACGATTTGGTTTCCGTAAACGTATGAAACAGAACGAAGCGTTATTGAATGCATTAAAGGATGCAATGCAGCTTGGCGTTGACTTAAATGATGAAGAACAGAGAAATGCTGTTTTTGATAACGTAACGTTCCGTGTAAAATATCTGGATGAGAACAGTGAGAGATTACATGGTATCTGTATCTTAAATCTTGCAAAGATCAAAGACGGAAGAGACTGGAGCCAGATCCGTGGTACGAAGATCGCTACTGTATTCCAGGATCCGATGACATCCTTAAACCCGATCATTACCATTGGTAAGCAGATCACTTCTATTATTATGAAGCATCAGGATTGTACAGAGAACGAAGCAAGACTTCGTGCACTTGACCTGATGGATAAGGTTGGTATCCCGAATCCGGAAGCCCGTTTTGATGATTACCCATTCCAGTATTCAGGGGGTATGAGACAGCGTATCGTTATCGCGATCGCACTGTCCTGTCAGCCAAAGATCTTAATCTGTGATGAGCCTACAACAGCGCTTGATGTTACAATTCAGGCACAGATCTTAAAGCTGTTAAAGGATTTACAGAAAGAGTTCAATTATACAATCGTGTTCATTACACATGACCTTGGTGTTGTTGCCAACATTGCAGACCGTGTTGCAGTTTTATATGCAGGACAGATCGTAGAGGTTGGTACGGTTGAGGAAGTATTCTATGACCCACGTCATCCATATACATGGGCATTGCTTTCTTCTCTGCCACAGCTGGCTGAGAGAAACACAACTCTTTACTCAATCACAGGTACACCTCCATCACTTTATAACAGTATTGTCGGTGATGCATTTGCACCACGTAACCCATACTGTATGAAGATTGATACGTTAGAGGAACCACCAATGTTCCAGGTAACAGAAACTCATTTTGCAAAGACCTGGCTGTTACATCCGGATGCACCGAAGGTTGAAAAACCGGAAGGAATCCAGAACATTCATGAGAAACTTGTAAAAGCATTTAATATATAGGAGATTTAGATCGTGTCTAAACTAAATCGAAACACAGAAACCCAGGAGCATGCTTCCCATTTACCAGAGCATGGTCCAATTGATGAAAATGGTAAAGAGGTATTATTATCCTTAAAGAATGTCGATATCACATTCGGAAAAGGGGACAACGCAGTACGTGCCGTAAAAAACGCAACATTTGATATTCATAAAGGTGAGACATTCTCATTAGTAGGAGAGTCTGGTTCCGGTAAAACAACGATCGGACGTGCTGTGATCCGTGTCAACCCACTGGCAAACGGAGAAATTTTATACAAAGGCGTTAAGATTTCCGGAAAAATCCCAAAATCTTTAGACCGTGAAGTAATCCGTAATATCCAGATGGTATTCCAGGATCCGGCAGCTTCCTTAAATGAGCGTGCAACAGTAGATTATATCGTATCCGAAGGTCTCTACAATTTCCATTTATATGAGAATGAAGCAGACCGTGTGCAGAAGGTAGAAAACATGATCAACGAAGTTGGTCTTCTGCCAGAGCATCTGACCAGATACCCACATGAGTTCTCAGGTGGACAGCGTCAGCGTATCGGTTTAGCCCGTGCTATGGTTATGGAGCCGGAGCTCGTTGTTGCGGATGAACCAATCTCTGCATTGGATGTTTCTATCCGTGCACAGGTTCTGAACTTATTAAAGAAGTTCCAGAGAGAGAAAGACCTGACATATTTATTTATTGCGCATGACCTTTCTATCGTAAGATTTATTTCTGACCGTATTGCAGTTATTTACAAAGGTGATATTGTTGAGATCGCAGATGCAGAAGAGTTATTCAACTTCCCACTGCATCCATATACACATTCTCTGATCTCTGCGATTCCGATCCCGGATCCACAGTTAGAGAAGAACAAAGTATTATATACTTACGATCCATCCATGCATGACTACAGTACAGATAAGCCGGAACTTGTCTGTATTGGACATGATCACTGGGTATTTGGTAATAAGAAAGAGATCGAAGAATATAAGGCGATCCGTGAGAAAAATGTGCCATTGAAGACTATCACTATTTTAGGTGAGAATGAAGAAAGACCAGAGGAGCAGCATGATCACATCGCTACGGATGAGATCGCACTTCCACCAATCCATGATACAGGAAGTATCTGGTATGGAATCCTTTCTTTCCTGCTTCCAATCATCGGTATTATTGCCGCAATGGTCTTTAAAAAGCATAATCATTATCGTAACTATAAGATGTGCAAGAAGGGTGCAGTTGCAGGATTTGTTGTGATCGGAGTTGTGATCGTACTGTTCCTGATTTCGCTCGCATTTGTATTTATCTAATAACAGTCTCATTGCCGGCACAAGGCTGTGCAGATGGCAGAAAAGATTTGAATATTTATGAGTAGAACAACGAGAGGTGGAAGCCGAAACCATACTCCGAATGTGAGACCGGTACAACGGATCGAACTTTCAGAGAGAAATACAAAGCAGCGGCTTGCTGCAGTCATTATTTGTCTAGTCATTGCATCGGCAGCATTTGTCTATGCATTGAACGGATTGATGAAAAATGACAGCGGATGGACGAACATTGAAGTGAGTTCATCCGCTGATATCAACTGTGGTGAAGATTTTATTTTCCAATATAAAATTGGGGTATCCGGTATGGATGCAACAGCAGAGAAAAAGGCATTGACACTGTTGTATACAGATGCAGCGGTAAAGGCATACCAAAATTTCCAGAACGATGAGACGTTTGAGGGAGTGACATCTGTATATGATATCAATCAGCATCCAAATGAGGAACTGACAGTAGATCCGATTCTTTACCAGGCATTTGAAATTTTTGCTTATACAGGACGCAGGGAATTATATCTTGCGCCAATTTACAGGGAATATGATAATTTATTTTTCTGCAATGATGATGCTGAGACAGTAAGCTTTGATGCTTATCAGAATACAGAGGTTGCAGCATATTTTTCAGAGATAACGGCGTATACAAACGATCCAGAGATGGTGAATCTGGAGTTATTGGGGGATAACAGGGTTCGGCTGTTTGTATCCGATGATTATCTGAAATTTGCAAAAGAGAATTATATTTCTGATTTTATTGATTTTTCCTGGATGAGAAATGCATTTATCATTGATTATCTGGCAGATGTCATGAGTCAGAACGGATATACATTAGGAACGATCACAAGTTCTGACGGATTTACAAGAAATCTCGATAAGAATTCTGCGGGGAAAGCAGGATTGGAGAGCGAAGAGCAAAACAATGGAGCATATTCGTTTAACATCTATGACCGTCAGAAACAGGTGATCTATCCGGCTGCTGTTATGGAATACAGCGGTGCCATGAGTATCGTAAGTCTGCATAATTATCCGATGTCAGACAAAGAAACTTACGATTATTATGAGTTTAAAAACGGGGAGATCCGTACCCGGTATATTGATACAAAAGACGGTCTCTGCAAATCAGCAGTGAACAATATCGTTGCGTATTCAGAGAATCAGGGCTGTGTCATAACGTTATTTAAAGTGATACCTGTCTACATTGCAGACAGCGTGGATCCGGACCTGGTTTCTTATCTGGCAGGGGATGGGATCGGACTGATCTATGGCAAAGACAGTACATTATACTATAATGATCCGGACTTAAAGCTGTCAGAGCTCTACAATAAAGATGGCGTTACGTATACGGCAAAACTTGTCAGCGGGAAATGAAACAAAGGAACACATAGAAAAAAGCGGTTGATGTATGACGAAGTGTGTGAATACCGAGTCAATCTATTGTGAAAAAACAGATGCAAGCTGCATTTTCAAGGGGTGAAAATGTGCAGGCATCTGTTTTTTTCTCTATATATTTGTTATGATATAATATGCGTAAGCAATGAGCAGTGCCAATCGAGAATATGCAGACCGAACATGCTTGCATGGTGAGGTCTGTATATATCGAGAGTGATAGGGCGAATGCACGTCAGCCAGAAAAAGCTCTGATTTTTCTGGCATGCACTGCGGACTAAAACTCATGATATAATGAGCGAAAGAGAGGAAAATACAAATTTATTTGTATTTGACGAACGGCGAAATTATTGAGTGATGAAATCGCGATATAATAAGACTGCCGCACGAAGTGCGTGATTGAAATCATTAAGATATTAGATATTAGAAGATTGAGATAGTAAGGTCAGATCCAAAACCTATATTGGTGGATTGCACAAACGAACGGTGTCTTGTTTCTCTTTGTGCAATGGAGATGAGACTCATGAATTGTGGAAGCCTTTGCTGACACAATTCACGCTTTCAGAGGCTCATCGGAATGTTTTGCACAATGAAACAAAGCACCGTTCGTTTGTGCAATCCATGCCATAAACCTAAATTCTGACCGTATACATCCAATACTCAAAAAGACCTTGTACAGAGAGGAGCATACATCATGATATTCGGAGCAAAAACAGAAGAACAGCGAAAGAAAAACGAGCTGAACAAGGACTGTAAGGAACTGAAAAAGAAGCTGCTTGCCGCAAAGCTGGATAAAAAGCAAATTGAAGAACAGATCCGGCAATTCCAGGAGGCCTTAGAGCTTGGAGGAAAACTTAGGAAAAGCTACGTGGATGCACAGGAGCATTTTGCAATGGCAAGACGTGCAGTCATGATGATGATGGATACAATGAGCGAATCCTCGCAGGATGCTGTGAAAAAAGATCTGAAATCACTTACTTATCATCTGGATCATCTGTACCATGAATGTGGCTTACGGGAAGATGATATGGATTTTAAATCCACTGCAGAAGGATTAAAACGGATGGAAGCAGATTTTGAGCACACAAATCCGATCATGCTGCGCAGTGAGCTGGAAAATCTTCATGCATTGTTGGAAGATACGTCAGAGTGGCGCTCCCCGAATTTTTTTGCATTGGCCTATTATTTTTGCCAGGATGCGGAACATCGGGATAAGATCGCAGAGATGGAGAATGAGAACCGGAATAAATTCTTAGAAGACTATTTGGAGGAACACCTGATGGAAACCTTCATGATGGAGGCAGGATGTGCAGGATGCATTGAGAAAGTAGAAGAACTCATTCAGGAATACATATATAAATAAAAAAATTTCCCAAACACACCGGAAACTTGTGCAAGGGAAATTTTTTTGTGCAATTTGACACCATAAACTAAAATGCAGACTTTTTGTTCCCGAATCTTAATAGGAAACTTAAGGATGCTATAATTTTTTTACAATCTTTGCGATATCCGTCTGATGACCGACGATGATCAGATGTTCATCCGCACAGAACACATAATCAGCACCAGGCATTAAACTCATCTGGTCACGATTCTTTACACCGAGAATATTAATATTGTACTGGACACGCACATTGACCTCTTTGATTGTTTTCCCAATCCATTCCGGAAGCGGTGCAATCTCATAGATGGAATAGCCGCTGCCAAGCTCTACATAGTCAAATACCTGGTTGGCGGAAAAACGTACAGCGACTTTTTCTGCGATATCACGGTCAGGATAGATTACTTCATCTGCTCCGTTGCGTAACAGGAACTTTGCATGGATATCACGGTTGGCTTTGCTGACAACGTAGGCAGCGCCGAGTTCCTTTAACAGGCTGGTGATCTCAAGACTGGACTGGAAATTTGAGCCAATACAGACAAAGCAGATGTCAAAATTGCTGACACCGAGACTTTTCAATACCTTTTCATTTGTGCAGTCCCCGATTTTTGCACTTGTTACATAAGGAAGCAAATCTTCTAACTTTTCTTCTTCCTGGTCTACGATCATAATTTCATTATCTAATTTAGACAGATCCATACACAAATGGGCACCAAAGCGTCCCATTCCGATAATTAAAATTGATTTCATATATTATAATCTCCTTTTTGATATGACTTATCCTATATTAATAGATTCTGCCGGCTGCATGACGTGTGCAATCTTCTTATGGTCTGTGAAAGAAAGGGCGAAAGAAAGACTTCCGACCCTGCCCAGATACATAAGAACAATGATCATCAGCTGGGAAACTGTATTCAACTGTGTGGTAAGCCCGGCAGTCATACCGACGGTGCTGACCGCTGAAACGACTTCCAACGCAGCATCAGCCATCGGAAAATGCTGGGTAGCACATAATACTAAGGTACCGAACAGACTGAAGAGCAGGTTGGTACAAAATACGGCAGAAGCTTTATTTACAGTGTCGGAGTCAATTCTTCGGCCAAAAATATTTGTTCCCGGACTTCGCAACAACGTGGAACGCAGATAAAGGACGAGTACAAATACGGTACCGACTTTCACACCGCCTGCAGTAGAACCGGAACCGCCACCGATGAACATTAGAATGATCGAGAGCAGTTTACCGGCATCAGAGAGTCCTCCGATATCAGTCGTATTAAAGCCTGCAGTTCGTGGTGTCACTGCACTGAAAAAGGAAGCACAAAGCTTTCCGGTTGGTGACATTCCAGCATAAAGAGCATTGCCTTCGATCAGATAAAAAAGCAGTGCGCCGCCAAAAACAAGGACAGCGGAGGCACTTAAGACCATCTTGGTCTGCAGGGCATATTTTTTAAAATGAAACTTGTGTGCTGCGATGTCACTCCAGCAGAAAAAGCCAAGTCCGCCAAGCAAAATCAGGGCGATCAGGGTAAAGGTCACGACTGGATCATCATAGTAAGCAGTAAAAGAGGAAAAAGCTTTGTATTTTCCCATAAGGTCAAAACCGGCATTACAGAAAGCGGAGATCGAATGGAAAATACTGTAATAAAATGCCTGTAAGAAGCCCATCCGGGGATAAAAGCGTGAAAAAAGAAGCAAAGCCCCAGTACCTTCAATCAAAATAGTTCCCTTTAGGACACATTGGATCAGGCGCACAACACCGCCAATATCGAGTACGTTAAAGCTTTCACGGATCCAGCCGCGTTGTTTCAGACCGATTTTTTTGCGTAAAATCAGGGAAACGGCCGTTCCAACGGTAATGAAACCGAGTCCACCGATCTGGATTAAGCAAAGCAGGATCAGCTGACCGGCAAGGGACCAGTGCGTATAGGTATCAACAACGATCAGACCGGTCACGCAGCTGGCGCTTGTTGCAGTAAAAAGGGCTGTCAGAAATGGCGTCATCTCTCTGCTTCTGGAAGAGAAAGGCATCATTAGTAACAGCGTACCAAGCAGAATCAGAATAAAAAATCCAAGGGCGATCAATTGCATGCCGGATAAATTCTTTAATTTTTTTGTAAACATTTGTATTAAAATCTCCTGTAATAGTTCTTCGTAGATTTATTTGTGCTGCTCATACAGCATTTTTAGTGAACAGGTATTCTAAGGAAACAGTTGAGAAACCTGTCTGAAAATATTATAATAGCTTCATACAGGTTTGTACAGCAGAAAGGGGGACAGATTTATGGCAGAATTGATAAATCTTCTAATTTGGATTGTTGTTATTTACAGTATCGTGAAAAAAGTCAAGCCAGGAAAAAAGAACACGGCAAAGAGAACAACATACATAAATGGAAATCCGGTGAAAACAGAAAAGCGAAAAACAGCGAATGTTACTTATGGAACAGGTTGGAATGTACAGAAAAAGGCTGCGTATCAGAAGCAGACGACATCAACATATCGCAGCAACACAGGAAGCTATCGGACAGAAAACAGTACTTATCGATCTGCAGGAAGCTATGACCAGACAATGAGGGATCTGCGGGATAAGGTAACAAAGAATATTGAGAAGATGCGTGCAGAAGCAGCGGCTGGAACACAGAAGTACCGTACGCAGCTACATCACGAAAGAACAGCATATCAGGGACAGAGCGCCTACGGTACAGATTTTTATCGCACCAATACAGGTTATCAGAACGTCAACAGGGCAGATAAAGATGACATTTTAAGCCGTGCGAAAAGCAATGTGCAGGACAATGACAGGGATCTGTTAAAGGAAATTGATTCCAGCCAGCATGAAGCTGCCAGAAATGCTGCCGATCAGCCGGTGAAGTCTGTCAGCCAGAGCGTTTCTATGGAAAAAGGAAAGCCACAGGGACAGCAGATCGGAATGGAATGGGACAAAGACTGCAGCATATTAGGAACGGTAGAAGATCTGATGATAAAAGGATATAGCGGGGATCTTTCTTTCGACCGTGACTTTATTTCAGAAGGAATTGATATGATCAACCGCTATCAGGAGCTGGGAAGCAATCTATAAAGATTCGGATGTCAAAAGGTCTGCATTCCATTTTACATTTAGAAGGATAGCCTGACCGGCAGCATCAGATTTATGAAAATAGGATAAGGAAGTAGAAAGCATGAGCCGAGTACCGCAGACGGGTGAGATTTACCGTCATTTTAAAAATAAGTTATATCAGATCGTGACCGTGGCCACACATTCGGAAACAGGAGAAAAGCTGGTCATTTATCAGGCTTTGTATGGTGATTTTGGAGTGTATGCAAGACCACTTGAAATGTTTGTGAGTGAAGTGGATCATGTAAAGTATCCGGAGGTGGAGCAGAAGTATCGCTTTGAAAAGGTGGAGCCTGTCACAGAGCCGGAGAAAACAGAAGCAGAGACGATGGATGCAGGGGAAGCCTTGGATGACGGAGCCAAAGAACCGGAGACAGACCAGCAGGAAGAAGGCTTGGATGCTATCAATCCGGGTGTGCTGGAGTTTTTGGATACGGACAGCTTTGAAAAACGCTATAATATTCTGGTGTCTCTGCGGGATCAGATCGATGACCAGATGATAAACACACTGGCCATCGCGTTAGATGTAGTGATCCCGGAAGGACGGATCGAAGACCGTTACAATGCATTAAAGAACTGTCTGCGTACCAGACAGAAATACGAAAGCACCAGGTTGAGATAGTGTACTGTTATGATATTGCGAGGAGAAAGTGACATCTTCTCCAAACCATTCCGGCGGGACAAATTGTTCCGCCTCTTCTTTTGTCTCGAATTCCACTTCAGCTAACTGGAGTGGTGCAAGCTCGCCCTCAAAGACGTCCAGCTCGATCGTCAGTTTGTCTGTCAGAGGGATCAGATAACGGCGTTTCTGGATCAGAAGACCGTCAATTTTTTCTTTTAAATGTGCAAAAGATTCAGCGTTTAACGGAAGATTATATTCTTCACGGCACATCAGGCCAGAACCCTTATATGTGAGTGTGTATTTGTCATTGGATTTGCGGATACGCACGACAGGAGCGGTATTCAGATAGCCCTGTTCAATGTGTTTACATTCATATTGTCCTAAATTATCCGGCAGCTGTGGAATTAAATATTTACGTTCGATTTCCATGGAAAGATTCCTCCTGTATTAGAATATTTGTTACTGGCACGAGATGTGGGTGAATAGACGCTTTTTATCAATATTTTCATTATGATACATTGACGCAAAAAAAGCAACGATTTATACTGATACTAAGTTACTTAGCAGAGAGATTGGTACTGTTCACTCGGCAGAAAAACATTTGCTGTTTTGCTGTGTAAGAAAGCGATTCAGGTGTGAGCAGAATCCTTTTGCGAAGCAAAGCTTAAAATGAGTCTGAAATAGTTGCCGATGCATTAGAACAGACAGGATCGGCGCAGCGAGACAGAAAAATTGGAGGATACGGGTATGAAAAAAGTAGGTATTTTTATGGCAGATGGATGTGAGGAGATTGAAGGACTGACAGTCGTTGATATTGTCCGCCGTGCAAAGATGGATATTACGATGATCTCTATTACAGATAAAAAAGAAGTAACAAGTTCTCATAATGTTACATTTTTGACAGACGCTCTTGCATCAGAAGTAGATTATGAAGGATTTGATGCAATTGTTCTTCCGGGAGGAATGCCTGGTACATTAAATCTTGGCGCAAGTGCGATTGTCGATGAAGTGATTAAAAAGTTTGCAGCGGAAGGAAAAATCGTGGCTGCCATCTGTGCGGCACCAAGCGTATTAGGAGCAGCAGGCTTATTAAAAGGACGACACGCAACCTGCCATCCTGGATTTGAAGAAAAATTAGAAGGCGCGATCACAAGTGAGGATGCCGTTGTTGTAGATGGAAATATCATTACAAGCCGTGGTATGGGTACTGCGATCGACTTTGGACTTGCTATTGTGGCATGTCTGACCGATTTTGATGAAGAGGTAACAGAGCATCTGAAAAAAGGAATTGTGTACCGGAACTTGGAAGAATAGAATTTACAAAAAATCCACTGCATCTTCCAGACAATTGTTTGAAAGGTGCAGTGGATTTTTTTGCTTCATGCAACAGAAAGATTAGTTTTTCATCTGTTCTTCCTGCTTCATGATCATTTTTTTGACCATTTCCCCACCAATGCTTCCAGCCTGTGCAGAAGTTAAGTCACCGTTATAGCCTTCTTTTAAAGGAACACCGATCTCACTTGCAACTTCCTGCTTGAAGCGGTTCATAGCCTCTTTTGCCTGTGGTACAGACTTTTTACCGGTATTAGAACCTGAATTAGATCCGCTCATGGTTTTCACCTCCATATTTTTCTACTGTGTTATGATTAGGAACGAAACAGCTTCATCACACCTGGCTGTTTGTTCCGGATGCGAATCACTGTTGTATGTCCTGATGATAGTGTTTGCAGAGATGAAAAAAATATGTTGGAAATATATGGGGATTTACAAAGGTTCTGTTTTACTTTTCGCGAAGGAGTGAACAGTGACAAAATTACCTGTAAATTTTAGAATAATAAAAAAATTTTAGAATAATAAAAAAATTTTATTGACAATAATTCCCAGTTATGTTTTACTTGAAAAGTAAGCGAAATTGCAAATGAATCAGAACGGCACTTTGGATGCTGTTCCTAAATGCAAAATTTTAAGAAAGAGAGGTAAAGATTATGATTCAGTTTACAACGTTTTTTGCAACATCAGAAGATCATAGTAAGAATTACCTCGGTAAGCTTTTTTAGACAGCATGTGCTGTTAAGAGAATGAGAGATCTGTCCGTGGTGAATTCATCACGGACTTTTTTTATGACAACAGAATGTTCGCAGAACAGCATTTTGTTGGATATACGGACAGCAAGAGCCTGACAGGCTTAGGAACGTCCATAAAAAGAGATGAGCGGATTACGGCGCTTCGTGGTGGATCACTGCGGGGCGCTTTTTTGCGTTTATGGATTCAGGTGGCAAAAGGTCTGTTCCATTATCTTTATTGGCAAATTGCACAAAAGAAATATGAAAAGTTTCTCTTTGTGCAATGGAGATAAGACTCATGAAGCGTGGAAGCCTCTGCTGAACACGATTCATGTTTTCAGAGGCTTATCGGAATGATTTGCACAATGAAACTTGGAATATTTTTTTGTGCAATCTGCTAGCATGAACTTAAATGGCAGACATTTTGGCACCTGAAACAGCAAAAAACAGTCTTAATTACCGGGGATTAGAAAAGGAGAAAAACGAGGAGAATTTATGAAGAAGTTAAGCAGTTATATCGGGCGGTACTGGTATGGATATGTGTTTGCAGTTGCAAGCATGGTCACAGCGATCGCATTAGATATGTTATATCCGAAGATCACGCAGAAGATCGTTGATGAAGTCATTCTTGGCGGGCAGCTTATGCTGCTTGGCAGATTGCTGATCGGGATCGTGCTTGTCGGAATCGGAAGAAGTATTTTTGGGTATTGTAAAGAGTTTACATTTGATTTGTTGTCTTCAAAAATTGGAGCAGAGATCCGGAAAGATTTGTTTAACCATATTCAGACGTTATCCATGCGCTACTTTGATGACACAAATACAGGCGAGCTGATGGCAAGAGTCAAAGATGACGTGGATAAGATCCAGAATGCGCTTGGGTATGTGGGGATGCTTCTGATCGAAGTGACGATCCATGTGATATTTGTAATATATTGCATGTTTTCCCTGAACTGGAAAATGACGTTTCTTCCAGTGGCAGTCATGGCATGCTGTGCAGCGGTGGCAATTATCATGGAGCGGAAATTAGATAAAGTTTACGAGGAGATCAGCGAGGAAAATGCAGTCCTTACGACCGTAGCTGAGGAAAATCTTGCCGGTGTCCGCACGGTAAAAGCATTTGCAAGGGAAGATTATGAGATCAAAAAATTCTTATCCCACAACGAACGATATTATCATTTAAATATTACGCAGTCAAAAGTGCTCGTGCGCTATTATCCGATGTTCCAGTTTGTCGGAAAGGTGCTTCCGGTGGCAACCACCGTGCTTGGCGGAATCTCCGTAATGAATGGGAATATGTCACTTGGTGCGCTGGTTGCGTATGTGGAATACAGCAGAAACTGCACCTGGCCAATGGAAATGATGGGCTGGCTCACAAATGATCTGTCATCTGCCGTTGCATCCTATAAAAAGATTCGGAAAATCTACGAAGTGAAACCGGAGATTAAAGAAGCAGCGGATGCAGTAGCTTTAGATGAAGTGCAAGGAAACATTGACTTTGAGCATGTTTCCTTCAATATCGATGGAAAACAGATTTTATCGGACATCAGTTTTTCTGTAAAAGAGGGAAAAACGCTTGGCATCATGGGGGCGACCGGATCTGGAAAATCTTCCATTATCAATATATTGCACCGTTTTTACGACGCGACAGAAGGAAGTGTAAAGTTAGATGGTACAGACATCCGGAGGCTTTCACTCAGGCAGCTTAGAAGAAGTATTGCGGTTGTTTCGCAGGATGTTTTCTTATTCTCTGATACGATCGAGGAAAATATCAAAATGGGAAACCGCAGCCGGATTCAGATGGAAGAGATAAAGAATGCAGCGGAAAGTGCACAGGCAAGCAGTTTCATTGAAAAAATGGATGAGCAGTACGAGACCGTTATTGGTGAACGTGGTGTCGGGCTTTCTGGAGGACAGAAACAAAGGATCAGCATTGCGCGGGCATTGTCTAAACACAGCCCGATCCTTGTCATGGATGATTCGACCTCAGCCCTTGATATGGAGACGGAGCATGAGATCCAAAAAACATTAAACAGCCTGACAGATACAACGAAAATCATCATTGCGCACCGTATTTCAGCAGTCTGTCATGCAGATGAGATCATCTACTTACAGGACGGACGAATCGCGGAACGCGGTACACATGAGGAGCTTCTTGCGAAGAAAGGGCTCTACTATGATACCTATATGGCGCAGTACGGTGGTTATCTGGCATCGTAAACCTTAAATCGCTATAGATTTGTATATAAATCATGGCGCAGTATGGTGGTTATCTGACATCGTAAACCACAAATTACTGCAGATCTGTACATAAATCATGTCACAGTACGGAAGTTATCTGGCATCGTAGGCGATAATAACCGTAAAAACTTAGAAAACGTAAATAGATTTGGAAAACTGAACAAGCTCAAAGAAGACATTGAGGAGCCGCCGGTCCTTAGAAGGCAGCTTTCGCTGGCTTCTTAGTACCGTTGCGAGCGACACATAGCGGGAGCGTGTCTTCGCTGAGCTTGTTCAGTTTTCCAAATCATCACAACTTGAATTTTAGACAAAAGGAGACAAACATGGCAGTTAATTCATTTCGCGAAGATGAATACATGGAAAACACCGACAAAAAGAAAATCTTAAGCCGCCTGCTTTCCTACCTTTTCGATTATAAATTAGCAATCGTCGGTGTCCTCATCTGCATGGCAGTCACGGTTGGAATTTCCCTGGTGAATCCACTGCTGATCGAGGAAGCAATCGATCATTATATCGCGCAGTCTGATCGAAACGGACTGATCGCACTTGGAATCTTTGCGCTGGCATTAAACATTCTTTTTATCATATTGGTAAAAGTGAGAATGTACAGCATGTCCGTGATTTCCAATAAAATATTGTTAAAAATCAGACAGGATCTGTATGAACATATTCAGACTTTATCTTTTTCATTTTTTGACAGCAGACCGACTGGAAAAATTTTGGCGCGTGTTATCGGAGATGTTAATTCATTAAAAGATGTGCTGACCAATCTTGTGACGACACTCATCCCGGAATTTATCACAGTCGTAGGCGTTGTCGTGATCATGGTGTTAAAAGACTGGCGGCTTGCGCTGGCATCCTTAAGCACGATTCCGATCATGATAGTTGGAATCTTTCTGGTACAGAAAATCTCACATAAAAGATGGCAGGTTTTCCGCAAAAAATCGTCAAACTTAAATGCTTACGTGCACGAGGACATTGCAGGGATGAACGTTGTACAGAGCTTTGGCGCGGAAGATGAGACAATGGAAACATTTGATCATCTGACAGAAGAACACCGCAAATCCTTTGTGGACGCTGTTATTTTTGCAGATATGTTCGGACCGGTTATTGATTTTTGCTGGGGAATTGGAACAATGATGCTCTATCTGATCGGGATCCGTTTTCTTGGATTCGAGAAAGTATCGGTCGGACTTTTAGTCGCATTTGGAAGTTACATTAATATGTTCTGGAACCCAATTATGAATTTGAGTAATTTTTATAACAACCTGGTCACAAATCTGACGGCTGCAGAACGTATTTTTGATATTTTAGATACCGAGCCGGATATCGCAGATGCAAAAGATGTGGAAGCGCTTCCGGAAGTAAAAGGTGAAGTGACATTTTCTCATGTAGGCTTTACCTATGACAGGGGCACTGCCGCGGAAACAAAAGTACTTGAGGACGTCAGCTTCGTTGTAAAACCTGGCGAGACAATCGCATTGGTCGGACCAACAGGTGCAGGAAAGACGACGATCGTGAACCTGATCAGCCGGTTTTATGATATTGAGCAGGGAAAAATATTGATTGATGGATACGACCTGACGAAGGTTTCCATGAATAGTCTGCGCAGGCAGATGGGTGTTATGACACAGGATAATTTTATTTTCCAGGGAACCGTTCGTGATAACATTTTATATGGAAAACTTGAAGCGACGGATGAAGAGGTGATCGCGGCGGCGAAAGCAGTCAATGCGCATGATTTTATCATGAAAATGGAAAAAGGCTACGACACCGAGCTGAAAGAGCATGGAGCAGGACTTTCCATTGGACAGCGTCAGCTCATCGCATTTGCAAGGACAATGGTTTCCATGCCGAAAATACTGATCTTAGATGAAGCAACTTCAAGCATTGATACACATACGGAGATTCTGGTGCAGAAAGGCATTGAGGCACTGCTAGCCGGAAGAACCAGCTTTGTTATCGCGCACCGTCTGTCAACGATCCAGAATGCAGACCGTATTTTTGTGATTGACCAGGGCGGTATTTTAGAGCAGGGAAGCCCGGCGGAGCTAATGAAGAAAAAGGGCGCTTATTACAAGCTGTATATGGCGCAATTTGCAGAACTTGCATCATAATAGAAAAATCATTCTGGAAATTACGCAGAGGAATGTCTGCGTATCTAAGGGAGGAAAAGAAAATCAAATGAAATTTTTAGAACAGTATAAAAATTTAAGCAGAGAGATCTACGTTCTCTTTTTCGGCAGGGTAGTGACGAGCATGGGAGCTCTGATCTGGCCGATTATGACGTTGATCCTGAAAAATAAATTAGGATACAATGCAACAACGATCGCAACGATCACAATGGCAATGTCTATTTTACAGTTTCCGATGATACTGCTTGGCGGTAAGCTGGCAGACACGATGAACCGGAAGAAAATTATTGTCTGCTGCGACATGATAACGGTGATTTCCTACATTATCTGTGGATTACTTCCACTGTCTGGACACAGCATTGCACTGATTTATATTGCAGGTGTGTTTGCAACGATAGAAGGCCCGTCCTATGATGCACTGATCGCGGATTTAAGCGACAGCGAGAGTCGGGAAAAAGCATATAGTCTGCAATATCTTGGAATGAATCTTGGGTTGGTGCTGTCCCCGACGATCGGAGGATTCTTGTTTGAAAAGCACCTGGGAATTGCGTTTGTTGTAGAAGGACTTGCAACGTTCTCATCCACATTGTTAATCCTGCTTTTTGTAAAGCAGCTTAGCGTGGAACGTGAAAAAGTCAGTGTGTATGAAGAAAAACGTGAAAATGAACATGTATTTCGAATTTTGTGGGAACGCAAACCGATTCTGATCTATGCACTCATGACAGGCTTTGGTGGACTTGTGTATGCACAGTTTAATTATCTGTTGCCGTTAAATATGGAAACACTCTACGGTGCAAAGGGAGCAGCAATTTTTGGTATGCTGACAAGTACGAATGCACTGGTCGTTATTCTGGCAACACCGGTTATCACAACCTTCTGTGGAAAAGTAATGGATGTGCGAAAAATACTGATCGGAGAGACACTGATCATTATGGGACTGTTCAGTTACCGGTTTGTCCAGGGTCTTATGCCGTTGTACTTCCTTCTGATGGTGATTTTTACGCTTGGGGAAGTGTTTAACACGATCGGAACTCAGCCATATATGACAAGGCGTATGCCATCGACTCATTGGGGACGAGTGAATTCTTTTATTGCCACGATAAATGGTGCATTTTCTGCGATCGGAAATATCCTGATCGGAAAAATCATTGATACGAGCGGATATGACAGTGCGTGGCTGGCAGTTGGAATCTTCGGAATGGCAACGATCGTGTTGGCGGTGGTGCTGAATGTGGTAGACAGGAAGAAATTTGGGCTGCTGTATGGTAAAGAATAAATGATTTATATATCAAAAAGGGAAAATAAAATTGAATTATAGAAGAAAGGGGCTGTGAAATAAGTCCCTAAAAGAAATAGGACCATTCGTTCATGCGAAAGGTCCTATTTTTGTGGTAAAA
>CAKRLC010000045.1 GCA_934358955.1 uncultured Roseburia sp.
AATTTACGGAAGATACGGTCCATGATAAATGCGACACGTGCCATATATCCGCAGCTCTCTAAGAAAGCAAGGAAAATAAATAATACTAACATCTGTGGTACGAAGCCAAGAACTGCTCCAACACCGGAGATCACACCATCTACGATGAGTCCTGTCAGCCAGTCTGCACATCCGATTCCCTCAAAGAAGCTCTGTGCTCCAGGAATGATCCATTCTCCAAACAATGTGTCGTTTGTCCAGTCTGTCAATAATGCTCCGACTGTTGTAACAGATACATAATATACAATGAACATCACAACTGCGAAAATTGGTAATGCTGCCCATCTGTTTGTAACGAAACGGTCAATTTTATCGGAAGTTGTCAATTTCTCTTTGGTGTTCTTTGTCACACAGTCACCGATAATAGAAGAAATGTATACATATCTCTCATTTGTGATAACACTCTCTGTATCATCATCAAATTTATTTTCCATCTCGTTGATCTGAGCAGTTACATCCGGAACATTTGTCATCATATCGCTGATCTTATCATCTTTTTCCAGCAATTTGATCGCAAAGAATCGTTTCTGTTCTTCCGGCATGCCTGTGATCCTTGCTTCTACTTCTGAGATAATATCTTCTGCTTCTTTGGAAAACTCGTGTGCAACGACAGCAGCCTTTTTGCTTTCAGCAAGCTTTACTGCTTTTTCTGCTGCTTCTTTTATTCCGGTTCCTTTTAAAGCAGAAATCTCAACGACTTCGCATCCCAGCTTCTTGCTTAATTTATCTGTATGGATCTGCTCTCCGTTCTTTTCTACAATGTCCATCATGTTCACTGCCATGATCACCGGAATACCCAGTTCCATCAGCTGTGTAGAAAGATAAAGGTTACGCTCAATGTTTGTACCATCTACGATATTTAAAATCGCATCCGGTCTCTCTGCGATCAGATAATTTCTTGCAACGACCTCTTCAAGTGTATATGGAGATAAAGAATAAATACCTGGTAAGTCCATGATGATCACATCTTTATGTCCTTTTAACTTTCCTTCCTTTTTCTCTACTGTAACACCCGGCCAGTTACCAACAAACTGGTTAGAACCTGTCAGGGCATTAAATAATGTTGTTTTACCGCAGTTTGGATTACCTGCAAGCGCAATTTTTACTGCCATGTTTTTTTCTCCTTCTGTCTTCGTGCAATTCCGCATTTTTTAATTAATAGTATGTGGTTGCTACTCATTTTCATAACATCTTTTTATCAAAAGTTAGTGTTATTTAACCTATGTACAAAAAAATTTTATTCTACTTCGATCATTTCAGCATCTGCTTTACGGAGGGATAACTCATATCCGCGTACAGTAATTTCCACCGGATCCCCAAGAGGTGCCACTTTTCTCACAAAAATCTCAACACCCTTTGTGATTCCCATATCCATAATTCTTCTTTTTACCGGTCCTTCCCCGGTTAATTTTTTGACTGTCACTGTTCTTCCAACAGCTACTTCTTTTAATGTCATTTTCTAACGGCTCCTTTTTATCATTTTTAAAAATCAATCTATGAGCAGGCAGAAGTTTGTTCTGCACTTGCTTTTCCATGTTTTTTCTGCATAGCTGCCGCTTTGCATCCTGTTTCCGGAATTATACCATGATCTTATTCGCCATGTCTTTTCCGATCGCAACTCTGGAGTCTTTTACATTCACGATCATATTTCCGCCGATCTCTGAAATCACTGTGACGACTCCACCAACAACAAATCCGAGATTCTCAAGAAATCTTCTGGTTTCTTCTTTTCCGCCTACTTTTTTAATGATATTTTCTTCGCCAGTTGTGGCCATAGTCAAAGGCATCATAATCCCCTCTTTTCTATTCTGCTGTAACTTATTGATAATGTTTTTCTTTTCTACGATAGTTAGTATATTCTAACAAAAGTTAGCTGTCAATAACTTTTTATCAATTTCAGCACTATTTTTTTCATTTTGTAGTATTGCATAAAATATCTTTTTTCTTTTTTGCTTTACCATGTCAAATTGTATAAAATAAATATGATAAGCTTCTCTTTTTCATCATCCGGATCCGACCTCTATTGAAGTAAAAAAAGAAGAAGCCTGCCACACTTTCTGTGATCTGCTTCTTCTTTATAGCATATCTGTTCTGTTTAAAATCATTATCATTACAGGCTGCACTTTTCTCTTCTTGGAGCTGACTGGTGTTCTCTATCGCGATCTTATGCATGCGAGATGCCACAATACTCCAATTTGTCTTAAAGCTGACTGATGTTCTCTGTCACAAGCTTATACAGTTCCTGCACTCTTACAAGCATCGCGTCCACATCCCCTTTTGGTTCCCCTCCGCGAAGTGCCTCACATAATTCACTCGCTTCCACTGCGATCGGACCAAGAGAAAGATTCAGCGTCACTCCCTTTAAATTATGGACGCAGGCAAATGCCTGCTGATAATTTTTTTCTTCCATTGCCTTGCAAAGTCCTGCATAGCTGTCATCTTTTAAAAATAATTTTAAATACTTCTCAACACGTTCCGGTTTTCCGATCCGTCCAAGTATCTCTTCATAATTTGCCCCTATGTTCTCATAACATTCCTGTACTGTCATTTTTTCAATCTCCTTAGTAATAAAACTGATTATATTACCCATAAATACAAGTATACTACAAATTTCAGTATAATCAAATTTTTTGGATGTAAAAACAATTTTTTTGCTGCACATTAAATTAAGCCTTATTCAGAGGCTGCATTTCATCTGATTCCCACAAATCCGCAAGCGGACAAAACTGGTAACCCATCTCCTCCCACCGACTCAGAAGCTCATCCAGAATCGCACCATTCGTAGATGAGGTGTTGTGAAGCAGGACAATTGCTCCCGGGTGGATCCTGCCGGTCAGTTTTTCCATTGCTTCTTCCTTCGACGGCTGTGCATCCGTATTCCAGTCCACGTATGCAAGACTCCAGAAAAAAGTCCGATAACCAAGCTCTTTTGCCATTGCAAGATTCTCTTCACTGTATTTTCCCTGCGGCGGTCTGTAATAACGTACCATTTCCACTCCTGTGATCTGCTGATACAACTCCCGTACGGAATCTAACTCCTTTTGAAAGGCTTCCAGGTCCGAAATAGCCGTCATATCCGGATGATGGTAAGTATGATTCCCCACGACGTGCCCTTCCTCTGTCATGCGCTTTACGAGTTCCGGAGCCGTTTCGAGAAAATGACCCACAACAAAAAAGGTTGCCGGTGCCTGATGCTTTTTTAAGGCATCTAAAATTGCAGCTGTATTTCCGTTTTCATATCCGCAGTCAAAGGTCAGATAAATCTTTTTTTCATCCTTTTTTCCAATGTAATAAGCATCTTCCTTTGCCAGCTCCTCTGCTGAAACAGTACCGGTCGGCTGCACTTCCTTCCCGGATTCACCAAAGCCAAGCCCCCAGTTATCCGCTGCCCCTGCAAGCAGCATGGATTCCACCGTACTTTTTGCTCCCTTCTGCTCACTGATCACCGCACCGGCCATCCATCCTGCAAAATAACACATCGCAAACAGGAAAAAGCTGCCTCTGTAATTCAAAAGAAAATTTTTGAAACGATGCCCTTTTAATAGTTCTCTGTCCATTGCACATCCATTTTTCTTCTTACACTATCTTATGAAAAATCCTGTGCTAACATGTCAGTTTTGATCCTATCCGTGATATTCTCCGTTATACTGAATGAGCGTGATGTCTTCCACCTGCTCGATCTTTCGGATCTTTTCTGTAAAATCCATGTCGTTCTGGCGGCAATACACTTCCACTGCCAGTTCTGTTTTTTCACCGCGCATTGTCTTTGATTTTATAAAGTATTTCATTTTTCCAAAGCTCCGGATGATCTCATCACCGGCTTCATCACCAAAATAATGGATCACTGCAATATAAATCCTGCCTTTCTGCTGTTTATGATAAAACAGGCAGATCATAAGAATCATCACAGCAGCCGCGATCAGAGCGAGCACATACATTCCGGCTCCGACCGTAATACCTGTCGTGATCGCCCAAAACAGATACAGCAGATCCATCGGATCTTTCACTGCGGTACGAAAACGTACAATCGATAATGCACCGACCATACCAAGCGAGATCACGATATTAGTACTGATCGCCAACGTGACCATGCATGTAAGGAGTGTCATTCCGACCAGTGTGACAGCAAAGCTTCTTGAAAAAATAACACCGACATAAAATTTACGGTAAACCATATAGATCACTGCACCGAGAAGCAACGCTGCAAGCAATGAAAGTATCATCTGCGGCACATCAAATTTATCAAATACGCCGGACTCTAACACCGACTTTTTTAACATATCCTGTACACTCATAATTCTTTTCTCTCCTGTGTTTCATTCCAATATTCAAAACTATGTAAATACTGTGATTTTTCATAACAAAGTACATATTTCGACACTGCTGTAAATTCCATCGCGTTTGGCGGAAGCAGATCACGCACGATCTGTGGAAGCATCTCTGTAAACTTCACTTCCATAATAAGCTTACCCGGTTCAAGCACCGGTAATGCCGGCAGCGTATCATCAAAAATATCATAACCTCCAATTGCTGCACGGACATCCTGATCAAAGGTGATCCGGACTGTTCCTTCATCCATGATCCACGGTATTCTCTCATAATCTACGATTGTCCGCGGACGCATAACATGACTGACACATTCTATATAAAATTCCCTGCACAGCGGATAAGGACTGTTTAGCAAAAATCCATACTCACCTCTTAGAATCTGATAAAACTCCTCCCTTGTCAGCGGTGCACTTTCTTTGTAAATATAACTTCCGAATTTCTTTTTCCGTTCCAGTTTAATTGAACGGTCACTGTGGTCATAAATACGGATCCTGTATTTCTTGCGCATCAGGATACCGGCTTCTTTTTCGTCATACGCACTGTGAAAATAATCATCAAAATAAAGGCTGCGGATCATATAACCTTTTTCGCCCGCATGCGGATCTTTCTTTAACAGATGCCGCATGCGCAGTTCCAGCAATTCCTTCTCACCTGTACTGATCAGGTATTTCCATTCATTGCGGAAGTGTTCGTTTGATTCTTTATTCTTCATAGGTATCTTCCAGGACATTCTGACCTCCTGCAATATAAAAACATCTCATGCCATAATTCTTGCCATCGTCTGTCACATAGTAGTCAAATGCGTCCTGTGTTTTTCCGGAGGCATTTGTTGCACGGACACGGACAAAATACTGTCCATCCTCCGGCACCGCGGTTTCCGCTTCCGGAATCAGAATCTGATCATCCCGGTAAATCACTTCCTGGAACAGATAATCTTTTGCCACCTCTACTGTGTATGTGATATCTTCCGCGTCAAAGTCATAGGAAGCATCCCAGTTAAATTTTAAAGTATTTCCTTCAATGACCGGCTTTCCAATATAAAATGGCATTGGTTTTTCCAGGCTTTCCTTATACAGTTCATAATTTTGTTCTACCTCATCCGGAATTGCAGATGCAATCGTTTCATATTCCGCATCCGTCAGTGGTGCATACATCTGGTCTGGCATTTTTTTCAGATAGCTTTGGGTCACTGTACGGTATCCGCTGATCATACTGCTGATCCGTTCCCTGTTCAGATAGGATTTCAGATCCAGAACCGCTGCATCTAATTCTTCACGGAACACATCCGACTGAAGGCATCTCTGGAATAAAACGTTTCCCCAGTAATTGCTGACTCCACATTCCCAGCTTCCCTGATCCGAACGTTTCTGGATACTGTATTCTGTCCTCATAAAAGAGGCATCGTTATCCCACGGGATCAGATACCATGTATCGGAATTCTGTGGACTGTAAAGATAGGTATTCCTGTTCTGTGTGTCAACATTTCCGGTCAATATCTGATATGCCATCCAATATGTCAGGTTCTCCCTGTCAAAATACTGGTCTAACACCGTCTCGATCGGATTGGAAACATCATTTAGCGCATTCAGCATCTCGACCAGCTTCGTGTGGTCCGAATCTCCTTTAATCTCAAGCAGCTTTTCAAATGCCACCTGATCATACGATGCATCATCTTCCTTCTTGATCACATCCTCATAACGATAAAATTCAAAAGAATTAATCTTATACAGCTGTCCATTAGAATCCAGCCCATGGTTCTTCAAGCCGGTCTTGTTCAGCTGTTCCACCTGTGTATACAATCCATAATCACGAAAAACGGCCTTGCTTCCTTCTGTAAGATCCTTGACATATAAATGCACAAACTGAGTCCGGAGAGACATCAGTTGTGGAATACCCTTCAATAGATCATAAGACAGCTTATTGCGGAAGCGCATTCCTTCCGACTGATGCTTGTTCAAGTTGATCGTACGCTGTCCACGCCAGGTGCCCTTGTTTTTCTTCAGCTCGATCTTGTAATTTTTCTGTGCATTTCTGCTTGATGTCTGTCCTCTGATCTGCACAGTCGCATTCGGGACACTGTCTTCATAGCCGACTTCTCCACTGACAGGACCATTTTCATCTCCCACTTGAAGAAGCGCTGCACACTGATAGCGGCTTACGCCCATTTTCTCATAATCATACGCAGAATAATGGTTCAATTCATTCCATGTATGATTGGTCCCTTCCGATGAATTTCCCCGCGAAACAGTCAGATACATCGTCACAACACTTGTCTCATCCTCATTTTCATAAAGACTGTCGTTATCCCTCAGATGAACCTGATTGATATCCTGAGTTTCTTCTTTTGCTGCCGCCTCTTCCACTGCTTCTGTCTGTTCTTCTGCTGCCATATTCTCCCCGGATGTTCCATACACATTGCATCCGGCCATACAAAATGACAGGCTCAAAAAAACCGCACAGCTTAACGCGATCACTCTATCTCTTTTCAATCGAATCTCCCCTTTCTGATTTTTCTTCCAGAAAATAACCGAGCCTTGAAAAAACTCCTGTTTTATCTTCTGCCACAACCGGCTGTACACTCAAAATATAATACGGAAGCTTCCGGGTAAAATATCCAAGCCGCAAAGCTGAAACCACAAAAAAGACTGCACTGCCTAAAAGAAATCCGAACCCATAGTATACCCGTGGGAAAAATAAAGACACACAAGTAAACCCTGTGGTGCATGCGGCAAATATTCCTGCTGCAGTAACAGCCCCTTTATAATCTGTAAAATACAGCAAAAGCAGCATCATCATATTGGCAACTGCATACAGTCCGTATCCGACACAGAGCGTCCGGAAATATCCTTCCATCAGGTCATTAAATCCAAGCGGAAGAAGCTCTAATATCACCTGTCCCAATGAAATGGCAAGTGCCGTTGTAAGAAGCTGCTTTAATGCCGTATATTTTAATTCCATATTCAACACTTCGTGCATTTCCTGGCCTGCCTGCAAGATATCCCGGATCTCTCCCCCATCATTAAATAAACTATAATAGTTTCTATATTTCGGATAAAAATTTACTTCCACTGACACAACAAAGTTCACCGTCGTGATAAGGATCGTCAGATAAGCGATCATTGCAGGGACATCATGATAAGGCGCCCCATAAAACAACCCCTGCACATGTACGCCGATCGGTCCTGCCCACATAATAACCAAATGCGCAAATAAACCAATATTCGTAAATAACCCGGTAAACGCAAGCGGAAGGAATTCATCTACCCAGTGCAGAAAGAAAAATGCACTCATCTTACCTCTTGGAAAATAGCGGTATAGCAATGTAACATCCCATAAAAGCATGATTCCGTATCCGACCGAAACAGCGATCAGCAATGCTTCTATGTGAGGGATCCCGATCAGGATCAATACAAATCCGGCAACAAGGGATACAACCACCGCCGCGATAAACGAGAACAGAATCCCCTTATAGTCTTTGATCGCGGTAAGATAGCTCATGGCATTCCATGTAACGATCAGCTCTCCGAAAAATTCCAGGCACAAAAACTGATCGATCAGGCTGATGCCGGAAAACACCAGAAAGATCCCATATAAAATGCCGCCGGCAAAAAGCAGGCAGCAGGTGGAACCCCAAAACGACGGCAGGACCTTATCATACTGTTCTTCGTATAACATGTCCGCAATATATCTCGTTACGACCATCGACAAAAAGCTCGCCACGGTCAGGGAAGCCAGCAATGTATACGTGATCATGCAGATCAGAAGCTCTCTGTTGTGCCTTGTCGCCCCTGTCTTATCACACAGAAAAGAAACACCCAGCAGTAATATAATTCCAAGCAGCATTGGTCCGGTGCAGATCACCCCGGCATAGCCATAAGCTCTGACGGTCGCTGCAAGTCCGCGTTTTTGAAATAATTTTTTCAGTTCAAAACCGATTCCAGCCATATGCTTCTTCCACCTCCTGATATAATCTGCGGTATTTTTCGATCATTGCTTCCTTACGATAATACATTTTCACACGATTCTGGGCGTTCGCTCCCATCCGGAGTCTGCGGGATCTTGACGCACACATCTGTTCCATTGCTTTGGCCAGTCCCTCACGGTACATCGGCGGCACACAATAACCGGCTGTTCCATAAGGATCGTCCTCCCTTCCGTTCAGAAGCTCCCTGCAGCATCCCACATCCGTCGTCACGCAGGGACGCCTTGCAGCAAAGGATTCCAGCACTGACAATGGCTGACCTTCTGATATACTTGTCAAAATCGTAAAATCGAGCTTTTCCATATAAGTAATAATATCGACACGGCCTGTAAAGATCACATTTTCCAATTGGAGCTGCTCCACTAACGCATAACATTCCTTCGCATATTCCTCATCATCCACGCCGCCCATAATATGTAGTCTTACATGATCCCTTCTTGTAGAAAGCTCATAAAACGCATAGATCATGGTCTTAATATCTTTGATCGGTGCCAGACGGACGACCGCTCCGATATCAACCCAGCCGTCCTCTTCCTTTAACGGGATCCCGGAAAGTCTTTCATAATTGATCCCATTCTCGATCACACAGCATTTTTCCTCGTCGCAGCCCATCTGTATCTGTGCCAGCATGGCATTTGAGAAAAGGCAGGATACCCGGAATGCCCGCGTATAAATAATATCGGACAACATATAAAAAAATGAGATCCACTGTTTTTTAAACACCGGCTGCACCCACTTTGCACGTATAATCTCTTCTTCGCGCTCTCTTGTATAAATTCCATGCTCCGTCAGCAGAATTTTCTTTTTATAGACATAACCTGCAAGACTTGCCAGAAGTCCGCCATATCCGGTGCAGATCGCATGGTAAACATCTGCTTTTGGCACTTCGCTCCCCATCAGATAAAGTACCGGAAGCAGCATGGAGCGCATGGTATGAAAGGTATCTGCAAATGGTGTATAAGGATAATCCTTCAGGCAGCACTCCGTTAAAATATTTAAAAATGCTTCACTTTTTAAAAATGACATAGGATTCAGCTTCTGGTCGTGATAAAGCCGGAACAATACTTCCCAATCCGGTTTTCTGCACAGCATCAGCTCTTTTAAACTGTCTGTTTCTTGCTGCGTAAAAGAATGGAGCATTTTTCCCGAATCCTTCAGCCGTAATGCATCATCGAGAAACACTTCATGTACTTCTGTGACATTTTGGGGAAGCTCATAAACAAATTTTCCTTTATTTTTCGCATTTGCTCCGATCACCCAGAGAACAAATTCATGCTCTTTCATTTCATTGATATATTGGTGCATCCAGGTAGATACACCTCCAAACACATAGGGATAGCATCCCTCTAGTATGAGACAAATTCTCACGGTTCGCTCCTTTTTTTCTGTATGTTCTTTCCTTCTTTATTCTTTTTCAATGGTCACGGTTGCCTCGTCTGCTTCCAGTAAATACAGATTTCCTGTCAGATGCGTCAGCGTTCCTCCGGTAACTTCTCCTGGCGTTTTTTCATTGATCCTTACCATAAAATAAGCCCGGTCATAGAAATTCTCAAGCTCTAAGCGGATCGTCTGTTCTGTTACTTTCTTCTTGCAGATAACTGCCCCATAACGCTGGATCGCACCGGATAACTCTGAACCGGTCAGCTTTCGCAGATCTGGAGCCGCGTCATCCAGCCAGTTCATATACTGATTAAGATTCTTTCTCATCTTCTCCCATCCAAGCTCTGCGCCACGGTCTTCGTCCAAAAGATCATCCGGATGGATAAAGTGATTACTCACAAAATGCATATTCAGCTCCGATAAAGCCGACATCTTCATATAGTCATCGATCACTGCCCCGGACGTAATACGCGGCTGTTCCACAATCCCATCCTCTGCGACTTCAAATTCCTGCACATAAGAGAATTCGCCCGTAAAGTAATTACTTGCGATCGTTTTAATCTCCGGGAATTTTTCTGCAAGCATCTGCCTTCCTTCTTCTGATAACACATTCGAAGGCGGCACATAAACAGACATCGTGGTTTCCGGAAACATTTCATCACTAAAACGGATCAGCTCCTTTACCGCCTTTCCCATAGCATCCTCACTCTTCCATGTATGATATGGAAGCACATCACCGTAATCCGTATTCGAAAGGCTTAGCGGCTGATGATTGTATCCATGATACCCGATCTCACCGCCCTGATGAAGCAGCATATTGCCAAAGTATTGAAAGCGCCTGGAATCTGTCTGTTTCTTGATCTTTCCGTCTGTTGCATCCTCATAATTTTCGATCATCACGCCTGTATATCGGATATTATGATCCAAAGCAAGCTCCTGCATGTCCGGCCACCATACATTCGTATAAAAATCTTTGATGCTCATATTATAATCACGCTTTACATACGTTCCGTCACCACTTGGAACCGGTGATGGAAAATCATCCAGATAAAAAACGGCACCGTTGATCACCGGATAAACACAGACATCCGTCAGCAGACTATAGGAAGCCGCATAAAATCCACGCACAGCTTTCTCATACAGTCCAAAATTATCCACTATAAATTTTCCTTTTCCATAATCATTTTCCCAGATGACCGGCTGCCCCTCCGCATTGCCTATTCTTGCATAAATCCGTGCCTTTTCATTCAGCTGGACATCCCATGCAGAATCGTAGGGATCTGTGATGGAATAAGATTCGCCGCCACCGATCATAAAATCAGGTGTAAAATAGATGCTGTCTACTACGGAATTTTCATATCCGGAAGAAATAATTCCAAGTTTTTGTTCGATGATCGAGGTATATGCACTTTTTTCAAGCGTCAACGCAAATAATACATTTCCTCCGTCATGCACCCATTCACATAATTTCACGAGATTCTCTTTTAACGGACTGACATTTCTTAATAATACAACGACAGTCTCGTACCCGTTATAATCCGGAATAGACGATGTATCCGAAAGATCGATCGCGTTTACTCCGATCTTCATATCCTTAAATATCTGTTGAAATTGTACCCACGCCTGCTCACTTGCTTTATCACGGCTGTCGCGTAGTACCAGGCAGGACGTTTTTAATGATCGCACAGCTTCCTCTTCTGTAATAACCTCTTCCTTATCCAGATATACTACTTTTCTGTTTGCCTCTTTATACTGAATCCCGCTTCGTTCTGCAAAAAGCGCTGCCGCGATCATCATAAAAACGCCAAAGATCACGAACATACTCTTAAACGGAATATTCTTCAATGAATTGATCAATCCAGCCAAAAAGCCAATGCCTCCTTACTTTTCGATGACAGATAGATATGTTCTTCTTTCATCTTTCTTAAACATTCCTGTAATTCCTGCCCTTTTTTCCTGTCTGCTAAATATTGTATTTGGGACAGCCAGAATTCCTCTTTCCGATGCCATTTCTGATCCATCCGGTCCAGGACTTTCTTAGCCTGTACATAATCCCCTGTCTGCATCAGATTCTGAAACAGACAGACACACGTATGCAGTGTCGGTTTTACCGTCATTTTCTGTGATAAAAGCCGGATATAACGTTCGCGCTGCATTTTTTCCATTTGGGCTTCTAAAATTCCCTGATTTAAATATTCTTCCAGGAAATCACAATACTTTTCTAAAATTTCCGGATTGTCCGGAGAGTTTTCATACATCACTTCCAGCTTCTGCAGCTGGAAATCGTACTCCTTCGACATCTCAACCATCGCTGTGATCGCATAATGGACCACCTCAACGTCTTCATTCATGCGGGCCTGTTTCAAAAGATCCATATATTCTTTTGGATCATCATTCAATACATCCATGATCAGTTCACGGCGTACCTGCGGATCATTGATCAAAAGAGCTTCTTCTAATGGAACCACTTTCTTATCTGTTTCCGAAACAGAATGAAACATATTTTTATAAATCTCTTCATTGACACGCAGTCTCTCTACTCCCGGATCAACTCTGTTTCCTGTTTTTGTCAGAACCTGCAGCTGTAACAGCAGCACACACAGTACTCCCCAGAACGGGACAAAAATTACAAGCGCCATCAGATATTTTTTTACTTTCAATGCCTCCGTATTGATTCCGTTCCATACCAGCACGCAGCAGATCACATGCAGCAGGATGAAACCTATACCAATTGCTATTTGAATCATAAATTCACTCCTGTCGATTCTGCCATTTTAAGCGGCAACGTACCTCTTTTATTTCATATCATCGGAAAAATCCGTTTCCGTACAGAGAAATCCGTCATTTTCCAGCCTTTTTAAAACAATTGGCAGTGTTTTTTCGTCCATCTGCGAAAGGACCAGTAAAAGCTCTCCTGTTTCAGAAATTCCCCATATGTCATTTTCACGGACTGCATTTTGCAGAACCATATCTGCATCTGCAAGGGACATCTGTGGATGCTCCAGTCTCAAAAGAACATACGTTGCCAGTTTTTCTTCTTTCATAGAATGGAAGGAATGCAGCCGCTCTTCAAAATATTCCGTTTTTAATATATGTGTGTTCTTCACATATTGCCTGTTTTTAATTGCATCCTGATATTCTAAGGCACGCAAAAGAGACGTTTCTACCAGACCACAGAGGATCTGGAACAAATTCATGAAATACATGGAAAGCTGTTCCTCCTCTGCCTCCTGAATAAAAATCAGCATTACCAGTTCTCCATCCTTATGGATGCCGTTCATATACATAGGATAACCATCCAAAAAATTCCGATTGACCCATACCTTTCCAGATTCAACCGTTTCCTTTGCTTCCAGATAATCATCCAGGACAATTGATTTGTCCAGCACATCATTCATTCCATTCGACGCGATCTCAAGACGTCCAAAGCTTTTATTCTGTCTGACGGAATAGAATGCAAAGGAATGATTATCAAGAACCTCTTCCATTACATGCAGCGTCTCGATAAACAATTCCTGTGGAAGAATAATATCCAGCTTTCTTGTAATATTAAAAATCTTACCGAAGCTGTCGCGGCTTCCTAAAATCTGTTTTTTGTACTGACGCTTATCAGAAAGTGTTTCCTGGTACATTTCCCGCATGAATAAAAATTTATCCAGGATCAGTTTATTCTCAGCCTGCATAAATTCGATGCTGTCCCTGTTTTTTAACCGCACATAGCCACAGATCGCTCCCACTGCAAAATAAAAGATAAACGGAAGCCAGTTAGACGGCTCATAAAAAAGGGTGGTCCACCCGATATCTGCCTGACGATACGCCATTAATAAGGATACCGTTTCCAGTCCGGCAGCCGCCAGCCCGTAATTAATACCATAGATGCTGCTAAACAGCACAATATAAACAAGCCTGAAGTCGATCATTTCAAACTGTACCCGATTTCCTGCTGCCCTGTTTAAACATTCAAAAAGAAAAAAAGTGACCAATAACTCCAGGATCCGCACAATCTTCTTGTGGGCATTGAAAAAATTCCGGAAACGGTCTGCCTTCCGTGGCTTTCGATCCGTTTTTCTGCAATAGTCCTCGTAAATATCCAAGAGGTCATCTGCCAGTGATATCTTTGGGAACCAGCCATATTCATATCGTAAAATATGGTCGTCCGTCATTGTATTCTGGATCGGTTCGTCAGACAGACACGCAATCTGCGCCGCCGGAAACAATTGTTTTAACTGTTCCCCCAGTTCTTCAAACGTTGTATGAAATACATGCGGGACATGAAGATACTCGTCCCCTTCATTCCAGTTATCAAAAATCTTATATAATAAATCTGCAAGATCATTTCCGGCAAGAAAATACAATTCCTGTCCAGGAGCTTCTTCAAAATGAATCTCATTGTGCAAAAACGCATTCGAAAACAATTTGAAAAAATAATCCTTCTCATAAGTACCGGAATACAGATAAGGCGTACGCAGGATTTTCACCGAAATCTGGTGCAACTTGCCATACTGTCTGCAAAATTCTTCAGCAGAATGCACCATCAGTGTCTTCCCTGTTGTCTTATCATAAAAACTCTCCGGACCGGTTATATATAAAAATCTGGTGTTTAAATCTCCTCTGTAATAACGTAATAATCTGCGCAGATTTTCTATCTCGCCATCCATTGTACCGTGAAATGTGAGATAGTTTGAAAAATAGATCACTCCTTCAAATTCATATGTTATAAAAATATCTTTTAATTCTTCATCTGACTGCGGCATCGAATGTACCGTTATTTTTTTCCGGTGGTCTGATCTTAAAGGCGTTTCACCAAGCAATAATATCTCACATTCCGGAAAACTCTGTTCGATAAATTCGGCTGTAATATAGCCGATATTCCCCGTTAATAGTAATTTCATAGAAATTCCGCCTTGTAACATAATTTTTCGATGGTATTATAGCATTTTACACTTGCTTTTCCATGCATTTTTACCTAAACACTACATTTTTAGTATTTCTGTACAATTTTACCTGGAATATTATAGTTTATTTCTCTGACCTGTTCGGGAAATTGGAGCGAATTGCATTATTATGGCGTGAATTGTAAAGAAAAGATTTTTCTATGGCAGATTCGGGAGTCAAAAAAACTGCCACCAGACAAAGTCTGATGACAGTTTTTTATAATGAATCGATCCTTATTATTTTGCAAGCAGCATCATGATCTTATTGCTGCGTTCTACAAATCTGGTCATTTCATCCACGGATAATGGATGGTTTGAAAGCAATGCCAGATCATATAACTGTTCACAGAACATCGGAACATTCTCAGAATCTTTATGCTCAAAAATGTATTTTACAAGGCTGTTGTTTGCATTTAAGGTCAGTGTCTGATCTGCTGCAAACATACTCATATCCATGCCGCCCATACCATTCATGGCATACATCTTCATCATATCCTGCATACGTCTTCCTTCCTCAGAAAGTGTGATGATCGATGCGACGCTTTCGTTTTTCAGTTTTTCAACCTTGACTGTAAGCTTCTCGTTATTCAATGCTTTTTTGAACACGTCTGTCAGTGTATCTGTCTCTGCTTTTAAGTCTTCTGCAGAAGTCTCATCCTTTAAGGATTCTGTGACATCTGCGTCAATACGCATAAATTTGTACTTCTCGTTACGCTGCTCTAACTGTGTAATGAAAGAAGTATCAATGTTGTGGTCAAGAATGACAGCCTGCATTCCCTGCTCCTTAAAGAGCTTAATGTACTGACCCTGCTGTACTTTATCTGTAACATAATAGATTACTTTACGTTCATCTTTTTCAGCGTCCGCAGAAGCATCGCCATCATGAACAGAATCGCCAGATGCAGAAGCATCGTCAGTCTTTGTAATTGGATCACCATTCTCGTCTAATACCTCCGGATTCTCTTTTTCTTCTTCCTTCACTAATAATTCCGGAAGCGTCAGATATTTGTCTTCTAAGTTCTTGAATAAAATGTAATCATTCATCTTATCACAGAACTTGGTGTCTTTTAAGCAGCCGAATTTGATAAATGGACTGATGTCATCCCCATATTTTTCGTAGCTTTCTTTTTCTGTCTTGCACATACCGATCAGCTTGTCAGCTACTTTTTTGGTAATGTATTCAGAAATCTTCTTTACAAAACCATCATTCTGCAATGCGGAACGGGATACGTTCAGTGGAAGATCCGGACAATCGATCACACCTTTTAATAACATTAAGAATTCAGGAATGACTTCTTTGATGTTATCTGCTATGAATACCTGATTGTTATATAACTTGATCGTTCCTTCAATGGAATCATACTCGGTATTGATCTTCGGGAAGTATAAAATACCCTTTAAGTTGAACGGATAGTCCATGTTCAGATGGATCCAGAACAGAGGCTCTTTGTAATCCAAGAATACCTTACGGTAAAATTCTTTGTACTCCTCATCGGTACAGTCTTTTGGATTCTTTGTCCAGAGCGGATTCGTATCGTTAAGCGGAACCGGACGTTTTACGATCTTTAATTTATCTTTTGCAGGGGAAACCTCAACGATTTCTTTTTCACCGTTCTCATTCTCCTTCTCCTCTGTCTTCGCTTCCTCGTGGATCTCTTCTACGACAGTGTCGGTATCTAACTTATCTGCTGCATCGATCGTCTCATACTGTGTCTCTGCATTTGCCTTGGATAAAAAGATCGGAGTTGGCATGAAAGAGCAGTATTTCTCAATGACTTCCCTTGCACGGTACTCGTTGGCAAATTCCAGACAGTCTTCGTTTAAGTATAATGTGATCTCTGTACCAACGCCTTCCTTTGTACCGTCTGTCATATCAAATTCTGTACCGCCATCGCATGCCCAGTGAACTGCTACCGCGTCTTTTTTATAAGATAAGGTATCGATCGTTACCTGATCCGCTACCATAAATGCAGAGTAAAAGCCAAGACCGAAGTGACCGATGATCTGGTCATCGTTGGCTTTGTCTTTGTATTTCTCGATGAAATCAGTAGCACCGGAAAATGCGATCTGATTGATGTATTCCTCTACTTCATCTGCGGTCATACCAAGACCATTATCGATGAATTTTAATGTTTTCTGATCCGGATCTACGATCACCTGGATCTGTGGTTTGTAATCAGCCGGAAGCTGGTATTCACCCATCATATCTAATTTTTTCAGCTTTGTGATCGCATCGCATCCATTACTGATCAGCTCACGGTAAAAGATGTCGTGATCGGAATATAACCATTTTTTAATAATTGGGAACAGGTTATCACTGTTAATTGAAAGATTTCCATGTTTTTCAGCCATAATACAACACTCCTTTTTCTATGTTCATACGTAAATTTATTTTTTATTCGTTCCGTTTTATAGAGCCGGTCAAAGTCTAAATGGATTCAAGTGTCAAATGATCTGCTTTTAAATTTGTGTCAGCAACTTGCACAAAAGAAATATTCCAAGTTTCATTGTGCAAAACATTCCAATGAGCCTCTGAAAACGTGAATCGTGTTCAGCAAAGGCTTCCACGATTCATGAGTCTCATCTCCATTGCACAAAGAGAAACTTTTCATATTTCTTTTGTGCAATTTGCTAATAAAGGTTATCGAGCAGATCATTTGACACTTGAATTCTATCTATCACTCAACCCATACTAAGGATTTTATAACTGGTTTCCCGAAAAGTCAATAGAAAATCAGCACTCTTTTGCGTTGAGTGCTAATAATTTCAGTAAAATGATTGCAACCCTCGTAAAATCAAGGGTTGCAACATTTATAAATTTTTTATTAAGTTCTGTTTTTGTTCCTACTGTACCATTTTCAACAAATGAATCACCGTTCTATATATTTTGTGATGACAGATATTAAAATGCTCATATCAACCGGCTTCGCCACATGGTCATCCATTCCGGCATTCAAAGCGGCCTGTACATCCTCTTCAAATGCATTTGCTGTCATGGCAATGATCGGTATACACGCCTTGTCCTTATCTGGCAGATTTCTGATTGCCTGTGTTGCCTTATAGCCGTCCATATTCGGCATCTGGATATCCATGAGAATCAGATCATAAGTTTCTGCCGGCATCTGCTCTATTTGATTTACACACTGGATACCATCCTCCACACGATCTATCTTCAGACCGGCATTCTCAAGTATTGCTTCTGCTATCTCTGCATTCAGATCATTGTCCTCTGCCAAAAGGATCTTCCTGCCTTCGAGGAGTTTGCTTCCTGTTTCTGGATTTTCAGCAAGTGTTTTCTCATAATAGCTTTCATCTGCTATTCTGTGTTTTAGTGTTACAGTAAAGGTGCTGCCTTTTCCAAGTTCACTCTCTACATCGATTGTTCCACCAAGCAGATCAACATATTTCTTTACGATTGACATTCCCAGTCCGGTTCCTGCGATTTTGCTCTTTGTGGTGTTCTGTTCACGAGTAAATGCATCGAAAATTTTTGTCAGATAATCCTGGCTCATACCGATTCCAGTATCGCTCACCCTGGTTCTTATGATCATGTACCCAGGCTCATCACAGATTAATTCGTCTACGTTTATCGTAACAGAACCACCGGATGGAGTATATTTTATTGCATTGCTCAGGATATTGACAAATATTTCTTTTACCTTGGTAGTATCTGTCAGTATATTTTCATGTTCTACATTTATTGTGTAATGAAGTGCAAGATTCTTTTTCTTTGCTTCATCCTCAAATATTTCAAACAAAGTCTGTCGGATATCTTCAATCCGGCCATAGTTCTCATCAATTTCCATCCTTCCACTTTCAATCCGGGCCATATCAAGTACATTATTTATGATTGACAAAAGAAGATTTCCAGACTGCTGCATTTTTTTCAAATGTTCTAAAGTTTCCGGCAGATCCTTTCCTTTCAGTTCATCCTCCATAAGCTGTGCATAGCCAAGAATTGCATTCATAGGAGTCCGGATGTCATGTGACATATTGTTAAGGAAACGGGTCTTTGCGAGACTGGCATCCTCAGCTTCTTTCAGAGCAATCTCCAGCTTGTCATTGAGCTTTTGTGTATCATTTGCAGCAATCTTTGCGGCAGCTTCTGCTTTCCTTGCCTTCCTTAAAAGTACGAGAATAATACTAATGATGCTGAGTACGAAAAATCCTGCCGTGGCAAAAAAAGCAAGCATGTTGTCTTTTACAAAGTCCAAAAATGTTACCTTATCTGCAGTACTGTCATAGATAGCAAGTGCACTTGTAAGCATATCAGACGGCATGGCCTTCAACGTTTTATTCAATATCGATAAAAGTTTCCCCTCTCCACTTTTTACGGCGAAGCATGCCTCCATTGTTTTTGTAAGTGGAATACTCTTGAAATCTCGATTGTTATCATATATCAGCGCCTGACTTACTCCCATAAGGAAACAGTCTGCTTTTTCACTGGCAACCATATCCGCTGCATCCTCAAGCGAATCATAATCCACAAGATTCCATTGTGGATAGCTGAAGGTAATCTGCTGTTTTAAGGCTTCTTTTTTCTTAGGCACAGCTACAGTATAAGCCTCGTCCTCATTGAAATATTTTTCATCAGTTACTGCCATCAGGCTGTAGGTCCAGGCTGTGTTAGTAAGGATATATCCTTTATTTTCTGCAAGATTAGGATTTCTGCCGGCATAAAAAATCATGTCGATTTCTTGATTCTGCAGCGCCTGAAGCATTTTACTGTAATCATCAAATTCCCGGATATCAAATTCCAGCGTTTGATTTCCCAGACAGTCCTTGGCATAAGAGATATATTCTGGTAGCATACCGGTGAGTTTTCCAGTCTCTTCGTCCATGGAAAAGATTGCAGGATCATTGTTCAAAAATCCTATCTTTATACGGCCATGTTCTTCCAGCCAGGATTTTTCTCCGCCTGTAAGACTCTGATTGTAATCAAGCGTAAAATACTTCTTATACAGGTCTGCCTTAAGAAACGGACTATCCTGTTCCAGCTGGCGCATAGCATAATCAAGCTCCGTCTTGATGTCACTGCGCTCTTTATTTATTACAAAATATATGCCTGACTTACCGATAGTGGTAACGAATGATATTCCCTGTTCAGACCAGATAGATTCCTCCAGAGATACAAAACAGTCAATCTCATGATTTGCTAATTTCTTTTCGACATCATCATTATTGTACACATTTACATGCTCTGTATGGATGCCATTCTTATTTTCCCACTCTGTCAGCATGATTTCAGGTTCTGTATTCATGAGCACACCTACACGTTTCCCATCCATAAACTTGAAATCAGAGGTTTCAATGTCCGTATCCGATAAATCAGCATAAAGGACATATTTTTCCTCACCCATCGGTTCATCTGAAAAAAGCATCTTTTGTGCACGTTCATCGGTGTAAGAGATATCACCCATGATATCGATCTCACCATTTTCAAGCTTATCAAAGCAGTTGGACCAGTCACATTTCACATACTCAAATTTCCATCCGGTATAACCTGCCAGAGCCTGCATGAGTTCGTAGCCATATCCTCGTCTGACACCGTTTTTATCAATATAATTAAAGGTATCCTCAAATGAACCAACACGGATCATTTTCTGTTCTGTCGTCTTCGTTTCTGATTCTTTTGTTTCTTGTTGTGTTGATTCCTCTTGTTCCACCGTCTGCGGCAGTTTTTCATCATTATTCGTTTCCGCAGCCTGGCAATTTACAGACAACATCATCCATATTCCGAAAACTACCAATATACATGCAAATAGTGCGGCTGATTTTTTTCTACTTTTATTCATTGTTTTTCTCCACAAATCACCAGGTTACTACATGGCTTAAATCTAAAGGAAAAAATGCACTGCCTTTTCAGACAATGCATCTTAAACATTGCAGCTGGCTGTCTATCATAAATATTTCATCATTGTTGGCACGAGAGTGTTCCTATTTATTTCTAAAGTTTATCCACTTTTCATTCTCTTCCCAAAATTCCGAATATACGCATCAAATTGTTTACTTTATTATAGCATAGCAATACATTGTTCCGCCATCATT
>CAKRLC010000046.1 GCA_934358955.1 uncultured Roseburia sp.
GCATGCACTGCGGACTAAAACTCATGATATAATAAGACTGCCGCACGAAGTGCGTGTAGATAATGATCATGAAGCTTTGCTTCATGATATAACGGAGTCTGCGAATTGTTTAAATGAAATGAGGAGAAAGAAAGATGACAGAAACAGAACTTTTATTTGAATTATTAGAGGAAGGAATTTCACCGGCCCATGCAGTCAGTGCATGTGAAAAACGCCTTGTGGAAGCCGGATTTGAACAGATAGATTATGGAATGCCATGGAATTTACAGCCGGGTAAAAAATATGTGATCAATCACCATGAGACAACTTTATTTGCATTTACAACGCCACAGAACCTTGGAGAGAGAGAACCTGCGATCCGTATCGCAGCAGCTCATACGGATTTCCCATGCTTACGGATCAAACCATCCTGTGATATTCATACAAATGGCTATGCACAGGTGAATGTGGAAGTGTATGGTGGGGCAATTTTAAATACGTGGCTGGACCGTCCGCTTGGCGTGGCAGGAAGAGTTGCGGTACGTGGAAAAGATGCGTTCACACCGGAGATCAGAAGATTTCAGTCAAAGAAGAATCTGATGACGATCCCGAATCTTGCAATTCACATGAATCGCGAGGTGAATAAGGGAGTGGAATTAAACCGCCAGACAGATCTTCTTCCAATCTGCGGCCTGACAGAAAAGGAAAGCAGTGCAGATTATTTCCTGAATTTCCTTGCAAAGGAATTAGAGGTAGAAAAGGGAGATATCCTTGATTTTGAATTGACGGTATATAATAAGGAAAAACCGGAATTCATCGGATTGCAGGATGAACTGATCTCCGGTTCCAGATTAGATAATTTAAATTCCTGTTCAGCACTGGTTTCTGCACTGATCGATGGAGAGCGTGCAGATGGTATGAATGTGATCGCTTTATTTGACCATGAAGAGATTGGAAGCCATTCCAAACAGGGAGCCGGATCAATCCTGCTTCATGATATGTTATTGCGTGTCCTGACAGAGTGCGGATACGGAGAAATAGCACAGCAGAGATTATATAACAGCATGATCCTTTCTGTGGACGTGGCGCATGGTCTTCATCCGAACTTTGCAGGAAAAATGGACGTTACGAATAAACCGGTGCTTGGAAAGGGATTCTGTATCAAAGAAGCATGTTCCCAGTCTTATGCGACAGATTGTGAAGCAATCGCGGTTGTGCAGCAGATCTGCGACAAACACCACATCCCATACCAGAAGTTTGTAAACCGTTCTGATATGGCAGGCGGCGGAACACTTGGTTCCATTGCCTCTGCATTACTTCCGGTAAAAACGGTAGATATCGGAATTCCACTTCTTGCAATGCATTCTGCAAGGGAATTGATGGCAACAGCCGACCAGCAGGCGTTAAAAGACCTGGTGAAAGCTTATTTTTGTGAATAAATAGAGGTGTTCGTTGAAAAAAAGAGGCCTGTTTTCAAATAATAAATTAGCATGGATCATTCTGGCACTTTGCCTGATGTTTGTCAGTTGTGAAGGGGCAGTGGAAGGATTAAAGTGGGAGGTGGAACACTTTTTTTCGGAGAGTGTTTCCAAGGCACAGAATCTGTTAAAGGAAAAAGACAGTACGGAAACGGAGCTGGCAGAAAGTTTTTGGCAGCAGACCACGGACGTACCGGCGGTATCTGGATCCAGATATGCGTATCAGACACTTCCGAAGGAAACACAGAACGTTTATGATGAGGTTTATGATACGATCCTTCATCATAAGGAAATGCAGTACGTCAGTACCTTAGAATTGTCCGTGCTGGATGAGGCTTATCAGGCAGTGATGGCCGACTATGGGGAACTCTTCTGGGTATCCGGATATTCTTACCGGCAGTTTACCTTAAATGATGCGCCGGTTGGTATGGAGTTTTCCCCGGAATATACGTTGGACAATGAGGAAACTCAGACAGTGCAGGCGCAGATCGATGCAAAGGTTGATGAAATATTATCCGGGATTGCGGCAGATGCAACAGATTATGAAGAGGTAAAATATATATTCGAATATCTGGCAGGAACGGTTTCTTATAATGCATCGGCGCCGGATAACCAGAATATTATCAGTGTTTTTTTGAATGGAGAGACCGTCTGTCAGGGATATGCTTCTGCTACGCAGTATCTGCTTACAAAGCTTGGCATTTCTTCGGTGATCGTTACCGGGACGGCAAACGGGGAAGCCCATGCATGGAATCTTGTCTGTATGGATGGCGAATATTATTATGTGGATACAACCTGGGGAAACAGCCGCTATAGCTGGGATGACGAGACAGCTTCAAACCGTATCAATTATAATTATTTTGGTGTGACAACAGAAGAAATAGAAAAAACACATACACCGGGAGAAGGATGGAAGCTGCCGGAATGTACCGCGACAATAGACAATTACTTTGTTCATGAGCATCTTTATTATACAGAATGGCAGCCGGAAGACATCGGAAGTGTTTTCAGGCAGGCTTGGGAGAATGGGGAGCGTGAGGCTTCTGTGAAATTCGCAACAGCAGAGCTTTATCAGAGAGCGGTGGATTATTTCCTGACAGACCAGAATATTATGGAATATTGTGAAGGGATTACCTCTCTTTACTACATGGAAGACAGAGACCAGAACATCCTCACAATCTGCTTTTCCTAAAAAATGTCAGCCCCCCTATACAAAACCAGTTTTTTGTGATATTATCACGTAGTAATAAATGCTATGTGTAATGGCGAAAAAAAACGGATGAGGTTGTAATATGTATAAGATTATCATAGACAGTTGTGGGGAATTGACAGAAGAATTAAAGAAAGATGGCCATTTTGAGACGGTCTCACTTGAACTGGAAGTAGATGGTTACCGTATTATTGATGACGAGACCTTTGACCAGCATGACTTTTTAAGAAGAGTAAGAGAAAGCAAAAAAGGACCGAAGTCTTCCTGCCCATCACCGGAACAGTACAGAAAAGCATGTGAAGGGGAGGCAGAGCATGTTTACATGGTAACCCTGTCAGGAGAATTAAGCGGCTCTTATAACAGTGCAGTTCTTGGAAAGAATCTGTACGAAGAAGAACATGAGAATGAGAAGCAGATTTATGTATTTAATTCCAGGTCTGCATCCATCGGAGAGACGATCATTGGAATCAAAATCCAGGAATATGAAGAGCAGGGATGTTCTTTTGAAGAAGTGGTAGAGAAGGTGGAAGATTACATAGCTTCCATGAATACCTATTTTGTACTGGAGACATTAGAGACATTGCGTAAGAATGGAAGACTTTCCAATTTAAAGGCATTGATTGCCAATACATTAAATATTAAGCCGGTTATGGGCTCAACAAAGGAGGGATTGATCTGCCAGCTGGATCAGGCGCGCGGAATGAACAAAGCGTTAGACAAGATGATTAAGAACATGCTGTCACGGACAAAAGACTGTGAACACAGAATTCTTGCTATTTCGCATTGCAACTGTCCGGAGAGGGCAAAAGCAATGAAAGAAAAGATCGAGCAGCTTGCAACGTTTAAAAAGGTCATTCTGATTGATACAGCAGGGGTCAGCAGCATGTATGCAAATGATGGCGGCGTGATCATGGCAGTATAATCAGATGCAGAATTTAGATTACAGACAGGTTGTAGAAAGCATAGAGAATAAAAGAAGATTTGGAAACTTAAAAGGAGTGGAGATTTCAGCGATTATGCTTGAAAAACTCGGACATCCGGAGCAGGGGTTTCCTATGATACATATAGCAGGGACAAACGGAAAAGGTTCTGTCTCTGCTTTTTTGCGCTCTGTTTTGGAAAAAGCAGGATATAAGACAGGAATGTTTACTTCCCCACATCTGATCGATTTCAGGGAACGTATCCAGGTCGGAGGAAATATGATCCCGGAAGAAGATGTAAGACGGCTTGGAAACAGGCTGTTATCCATGGATTTTAACGTATACCCGACAATGTTTGATTACTGTCTTGCAATGGCATTGCTTTATTTCCGTGAGCAGAATTGTGACGTGATAATACTGGAAACCGGGTTGGGTGGAACCTATGATTCCACAAATGCTTGCGGTGTTCCGGACGTGAGTGTTATCACAAAGATCGGATTTGACCATATGGCGATACTTGGGGATACTTTATCGCAGATTGCTGCTGAAAAGGCAGGCATTATCAAGCGTGGCACATCACTGGTTTTGGAAAGCCAGGAAGAAGAGGCAATGCAGCCGTTACGGAAACGGGCAGAAAAAGAAAAGATTGCCGGAATAAAAACGGTAGATTGGAACAGTATCCGGATTTTGCCAAAAGAGGACGGAAGACCTTGTTTTACTTACGAGGAGAAAGAAGCTGTGTTAGCACCATGCGGCAGATGGGAGCACCTGACGATGAAGATGCTTGGAGTGCATCAATATGAAAATGCTGTTGCAGCGATCCTTGCCGCAGAGGCATTCTGGAAGAGACAGAAGGAGAGTGGAAAGCAGGCTCCTTCCGCAGAAAATATGTACCAGGCGATCCGGGATGGTATTGCGGAAACCGAATGGATGGGACGAATGGAGCTGGTTTGTACCAATCCGTATTTTCTGCTTGACGGAGCACATAATAGTAATGGGGTAGATGCGTTAAAGAGAAGTCTTGAGAGCTTATATCCAGGCGAGAAGTTTCATTTTATTATGGGCGTGATGGCAGATAAGGATTATGGGAAGATGATCGAAGAGCTGCTGCCGTTTGCACTGGATTTTAAAACAGTAACCGTGGAGAGCAACCGTGCATTGCAGGGGGAAGAGCTTGCTGCCTGTATCCGTGAAATGGGAATTCCTGCGACAGCATGCAATACGATTTCAGAAACACTGCCTGATTTTTCAAAAAAAACAGAGGAAAAAACAGTGGTATTTGGTTCTCTTTATTTTATTGGGGAGATGGAAGGTCTGTTGAAAAAAATTACAAAATAGTTACAAAAAAGAGGGATTGTGACAAATTTAATACATTTTCAAAAATCTATGGCAACATCTTTTTTTTTCATCTATAATAGGTAAGGTTTCAGCATATAATGATGTTGTGAAAATAACTGGAAGGCATGAATTTGTATGGTATTCAGCAGTTTTGAATTTTTGTTCCGGTTTTTACCGGTTTTTTTGATTTTTTATTTTATGACACCGACAAGGTGGAAGAATGCGGTTCTTTTTATAGGAAGTATTGCATTTTACACGTATGGGGAAAAAGAATATGTCGTGCTCTTACTGGCATCGGTGTTAGTCAACTATATAATAGGAAGATGCATGTATCCAAAGACCGAAGACGGACGGGGCAGAAGGCAGACTGTCTTACTTGTCCTGGCACTTTGTTATGATTTTGGCATGCTGTTTTTCTTTAAATATAGTGGATTGACGCAGAAGCTTCCACTTGGGATCAGCTTTTACACATTCCAGATCGCCGCGTATGTGATCGATGTATACAGGGGAATCGTTCCGGCAGAAAGCTCTTTTGTGAGTCTTGGAACGTATCTGACAATGTTTCCACAGCTGATCGCAGGACCGATCGTAAATTATGCGGAGGTGAGCAGCAGTCTTAAAAGCCGACGGGTTACCATGCGGGATTTTGAGGCAGGAATCAGGATCCTGATCATGGGACTTGCTTCGAAAGTGATCCTTGCTGACCGGATCGGTATTCTCTGGAATAATATTCAGACGATCGGATTTAACAGCATTTCAACGAAGCTGGCATGGATTGGCGCAGTGGCATATTCGATGGAGCTTTATTTTGATTTTGCAGGATATTCCATGATGGCGATCGGACTCGGAAAAATGCTGGGCTTTACGATCCCGGTAAACTTCCGTTTCCCTTATATGTCCAAATCTGTAACAGAGTTTTGGCGCAGATGGCATATCACCTTGGGAAGATGGTTCAGAGAGTATGTATATATCCCATTGGGTGGCAACCGGAAGGGAAAGGCGAGAACGATGTTCAACCTTTTTGTTGTATGGGCGCTGACTGCATTATGGCATGGAGCAGGCGGCAATTTTTTAATCTGGGGAGCAATGTTGCTTGGACTCCTTTTTGTGGAAAAGCTGTTTTTACTTCCGCTTTTGGAAAAAACGATGATTTTGTCGCATGTTTATCTGCTGATCGTTGTACCGGTGACCTGGATAGCGTTTGCCATCGAAGATGTCGGAAGCCTTGGAGTATATCTTTCCCGAATGTTCCCGTTTTTTGGAGGAACCGTGGCAGCAGTAAATGCGATGGATTATGTGAAGTACCTGCAGGAGTTTGGCAGCCTGCTATTGCTGGGGGCGTTGTTTGCAACACCAGTTCCGGCGGTTATTTATAAAAAGAATGAGAAGAATCTACTTGGCACGGTGATGATCGCAGTTTTATTTGGGCTGAGTATGTATTACCTTGCCATTTCATCGAATAATCCATTTCTGTATTTTAACTTCTGATAGGAGAAGCAAAGCATAGGAAAAGGAAGATGGAAAGAAAGTTACTGCTTATTTAAAAGTGACGAAGGAAGGAGTTAAGATGAAAAAAATCAGATTCAGATATTGCACGATCACTGTCCTGATTTTTCTTTGCTGGATCGTCTTTTCTGTGATTGGATATAAAGGAAAAGACAGTATTTACAGCAGTTATACAATTGATGCGAAGACAACACCGTATTTTGTACTTGTCCTGCAGGGGGTTCATGATGGAATTTACCCATGGAGCAATGCACATGAAGCATTGTGGGAGAAATGGGAAAATATAGCGCAGAATGAGAAAAAGAATCCTGGAGGACAGACCGTTACGGAAGGAACAGAAACAACAGAAACGGCAGAAAGTACGGAAACGGCTGTGGCTCCGGAAACAGAAGAACCAGTCTGTTCCTTTCATCCGGTTGATGACAGTTATTTCTCAGATGCAGTGTTTATCGGAGATTCACGTACGGTTGGCCTGCATGATTATGGTGGACTCGATAACAGTACATTTTATGCGACTGTCGGTATGAATGTTTATAAGCTGTGGCAGGATAAGTTTTGTGAGGTGGATGGACAAAAGGTTACATTAGAGGAGGCTTTAAGAGCCAGACACTATGGAAAAATATATTTCCAGATCGGGATCAACGAGATGGGAAGAGGAACAGTCGATGGTTTTATGAGTGCTTACGAACAGTCTGTACAGAAGTTCAGAGAGCTTCAGCCGGATGCGATTATTTTCGTGCAGGCGATCATGAAAGTTGCAAAGGAAAAAAGCGATGTGGATCCGATTTTTAACAATGCCGGAATTGAAGAGCGCAATGCACGGATCGCACAGTTAGCAGACGGTAAGAATATTTTTTATATTGATGTAAATGAAGTTGTCTGTGATGAAAATGGCGCGCTGCAAAGCGACCTGACTTTTGATAATATCCACCTGCTAGGATCAAAATATAACATCTGGGTCGATTTTCTTAAGCAAAAAGGAATTTGATCGCAACGCTATTTTGTTGTAAAAACAACAGAAAAATTGTACGGATTATAGTATGATTACAGCGTAAAGTGAGAATGATAGAGAGAAATAGCAGAAAACAAAGAAAAGAGGCAGAAGAATATGGAAAAATCAAATGTAAATCAAAGAAAAGTAGTAATGATCGGATGTGGTTTTGTAGGATCTGCAACTGCATTTGCACTGATGGAGAGCGGACTTTTCTCCGAGATGGTACTGATCGATGCGGATAAAGAGAGAGCAGAAGGTGAGGCATTAGATATCAGCCACGGACTTCCTTTTGCAAGACCGATGAAAATATATGCCGGTGATTACGATGATATCGTAGATGCAGCGATCATTATTGTGACTGCAGGAGCAAACCAGAAGCCGGATGAGACAAGACTGGATCTGGTTCACAAGAATGTAGGGATTTTTAAATCCATTATCCCGGAGATTGCCAAGAGAAACTGTGGCGGAATCCTTTTGATCGTGTCCAATCCGGTGGATATTCTGACTTATACCGCATTAAAGCTGTCAGGCTTCCCGGAAAACCGTGTCATTGGTTCCGGAACGGTCTTAGATACAGCCAGATTGAAATACAATCTTGGAGAGCATCTTGATGTGGACAGTCGAAGCGTACATGCATTTATTATCGGAGAGCATGGGGACAGCGAGCTTGCAGCATGGAGCAGTGCAACTGTTTCCGGTGTGCCGATCAATACATTCTGCGAGATGCGCGGACATTATAATCATGATGAAGCAACAGAACGTATAGCAGAGAATGTAAAAAACAGTGCCTATGAGATCATTTCCAAAAAGAAAGCAACTTATTTTGGCGTTGCGATGGCAGTCAGAAGAATCTGCGAAGCGATCATCCGCGATGAAAAATCAATTCTTCCGGTTTCAAACCTGATGCACGGAGAATTTGGAATTACAGATCTGTCATTGAGTATGCCGGCAATCGTCGGTGCAAACGGTGTAGAGGACAGAGTGCCGATCTCATTGGATGAAGAAGAAACAGAAAAGTTAAAAGCCTCTGCAGAGACTTTAAAGAAAATCATTGATGAAGTGATTTAAAGCGTGTAGAATAAGAGAATAACAGAAGAAGCCGGACATGCGATCATGTTTGGCTTTTTCTGTGTAGAATAAGAAAGAGGTTGAATATGGAGAAAGTACTTGGCTATCACATCAGCGAAAAAGACCAGCTTACACGGATCCTTGCAGCAATGAAGATCCGGTTTGAAGAGATACGGGAAGAAGATTTAAGGCAGCGCGTGGGTGACCTGGCAGATGGAAAAAGAACACCGCTTGCCATGCCTTTTACGGGGGAAGCTCCGAAAGAAAGTATGCTGATCTTCTGTGGAGTCAGTGAAAAACATTTGGATAAGATCCTTTTTACGTTACGGAGTATGCAGATTTGGACAGATTTAAAAGCTGTGCTTACGCCGACGAATGCAGACTGGACAGTACTGATGCTTTTTTTAGAGCTTTCGAGGGAAAAGCTGCTTACACAGAAGTAAAACACGGACTGTTTTGCTGCGGAAGAAATTGATTTTGGCGCCTGGAAAATAAGAAAAGAAAAAACTTGACATTCTTTTGCAAACGTGTATAATAACCAATGCAGTTTAAAAATGCAAATGATTTGCAAATGCATACAGAGTGCAAAAACAAATGAGTTGCAATTTGATATAAAAAGACAGAGATTACACAAATGCAGGAGGCGCTTAGAATGTTACACATTTTAGAACATACATTGATGCACACGATCGAGGACAGTGTAAAACTGATTCCATTTTTATTTTTAACATATCTTCTTATGGAAGAGCTTGAGCACAGGACAGGAGGAAAAGCCAGAAGCAGGATCAAAAATGCAGGAAAAGTCGGCCCTCTGTGGGGCGGGCTTCTTGGTGTGGTACCACAGTGTGGATTTTCTGCAGCAGCATCGAGTTTGTATGCCGGAAGAGTGATCACAGTCGGAACTCTGATAGCTATTTTTTTATCTACTTCAGATGAGATGCTTCCGATTTTTATTTCAGAAGCAGTTCCTGTTGCAACGATTGTGAAGATTTTAGCTGCAAAGGTAGTGATCGCTGTGATCTCAGGTTTTGCAGTGGAATTTATTTATGTCAGTCTTTTCAAGAAGAAAGAAAAAGACATGGATATCCATGTGGTATGCGAGGAAGAGCATTGCAGCTGCGAAGATGGCATTTTAAAATCTGCATGTAAGCACACATTAAAAATCTTTTTCTACATTTTTGTGATCACATTTGTGCTGACATTTGTTGTAGAGATTATTGGGGAAGATCACCTTGCCCTTGTATTTCAGAACATTCCGGTTGTTGGTGAAATGATCGCAGCACTTGTCGGATTGATCCCAAACTGTGCGTCTTCTGTGGTGATCACAGAACTTTATTTAAGCGGTATTATTACAGCAGGAGCTATGATGTCAGGGCTCCTTGTGAACGCAGGAGTCGGACTGCTGATTTTATTCCGTTTGAACCGTGACTGGAAACAGAACGCAGGAATTGTTGCAGCACTGTTTGCCCTTGGCGTTTTCTGGGGTGTTCTTATCGAACTGTGCGGCATTGTGTTCTGATCGGATTAATACATAGGAGAAGGGGGTCTGGATATGGCAGGGAGTGGTTATGCAACGACGAGCAGGAAAAAAATACTGGAATATCTTATGGCAAACAGTGACCGTACGGTGACAGTGACAGATATAGACCAGTACCTGAAGAAAAACGACAGTGAAGTAAATATTACAACGATTTACCGCTATCTGGATAAGCTGGCAAAAGAAGGAACCGTGTTGAAATATGTGGCGGAAAAGGGAAGCCAGGCAGTGTACCAGTATGTGGAGCAGGGACATCACTGTGAGGAGCACCTTCATTTGAAATGTGTTTCCTGTGGCAGTATTATTCATCTGGAATGTGCCTTTATGGATGAGATCGCAGAACATATTTTAAAAGATCACGGGTTTGAAATACAGTGTAAAAATTCCATTATTTATGGACAATGCAGGGCATGCCGTGAAAAGAATAAATAGAACAAAAAAAGAATGTGCGCAGGGCACATTCTTTTTTTGTATCTTTATGACAATAGAATAGTCGCAGAGCGCATCTTCTATTATTTTTTAAAGTTTGCACGTTTTCTTAAAGTAGGATCAAGGATTCTCTTACGGATACGAAGGGATTCCGGGGTAACCTCTAAGAGCTCGTCTACGTCGATGAAGTCAAGAGCCTGCTCTAAGCTTAAAATCTTAGGTGGAACAAGTGTTAATGCTTCATCAGCAGAGGAGGAACGTGTGTTTGTAAGATGTTTCTTTTTACATACGTTTAATTCGATGTCTTCATTTCTGGAGCAGGAACCGATAACCATACCTGCATATACTTTCTGGCCAGGTCCGATAAATAAAGTACCGCGATCCTGAGCAGAGAATAAGCCATAAGTTACGGATTCACCTGATTCAAATGCGATCAGTGAACCAAGCTGACGGTATGCAATATCTCCGCGGTAAGTATCATAACCATTGAAGATCGTATTGATAATACCGTTACCTCTTGTATCTGTCATAAATTCGCCTCTGTAACCGATCAGACCACGGGATGGGATATTAAACTCTAATCTGGTATATCCACCTGTCAGAGGTTTCATATTTAACATTTCACCTTTACGCTGGCTTAATTTGTCGATGACTGCACCGGTAAATTCATCCGGAATGTCAACATAAGCAAGCTCCATAGGCTCTAATTTCTTGCCGTTTTCATCTGTATGATATAAAACTTCTGCCTTACTTACTGCAAATTCATAGCCTTCACGACGCATATTCTCGATGAGTACGGATAAATGTAATTCACCACGGCCGGATACTTTGTAGCTGTCCGGAGAATCTGTTTCTTCTACACGGAGAGATACATCTGTATTCAACTCGCGGAATAAACGGTCTCTTAAATGACGGGAGGTGATGTATTTTCCTTCCTGTCCGGCAAGCGGGCTGTCATTTACCATGAAGTTCATGGAAAGAGTTGGCTCGGAAATCTTCTGGAAAGGAATTGCAACAGGGTCATCTACGGAACAGATCGTATCTCCGATATGGATATCTGCAATACCGGAAATTGCTACGATAGAACCAATCTGTGCTTCGTCTACATCGACTTTGTTTAAGCCTTCGAATTCATATAATTTGCTGATGCGGACTTTTTTCTTTTTGTCCGGATCATGATGGTTGACAACAACAGCTTCCTGGTTGACTTTCAAAGAACCATTATCAATCTTACCGATACCGATACGGCCGACATATTCGTTGTAATCGATCGTACTGATGAGTACCTGTGTGCTTGCATCAGGATCACCTTCCGGAGCAGGAATGTAATCTAAGATTGTTTCAAATAACGGGATCATATCCTTTTTGTTATTGATCAGATCATGCAGCTCACGGACTGCGTAGCCGTCTCTTGCAGATGCAAATAAGAATGGGCAGTCTAACTGCTCATCGGAAGCGTCAAGATCCATGAATAATTCGAGAACCTCGTCAACAACTTCATTTGGACGTGCTTCCGGACGGTCAACTTTGTTGACACATACGATAACCGGGAGTTTTAAATCCAGGGCCTTCATTAAAACGAACTTGGTCTGAGGCATAACACCTTCAAATGCATCCACTACAAGGATAACACCGTTTACCATTTTAAGGACACGTTCTACCTCACCACCAAAGTCTGCATGACCAGGGGTGTCGATAATGTTGATCTTTGTTCCTTTATAAGTGATCGCTGTATTTTTGGAGAGGATGGTGATACCACGCTCTTTCTCGATATCGTTGGAATCCATGACACGTTCAGCAACTTCCTGATTCTCACGGAATACACCACTCTGTTTCAAAAGTTCATCGACCAGTGTTGTTTTACCATGATCAACGTGGGCGATGATGGCTATGTTTCGTACGTCTTCACGTTTTTGTCTCATATAAAAAATCTCTCTTTCTTCTGTGATGATATAGCTTGAACCCATATATTTTAGCATATATTTCAGAGAACGCAAGTAGATTGCCGGGATTTTTTGAAAAACAATAGAGGATGCCAGGGTCAGATCATATCAGGAGATTCAGATTCAAAAGGTTGTCGACAGGTTTTACGAAAATTTTGCAGGAAGAAAATGGTAAAAACATAGATGTCAGGCAAATCACTGGAACAGTCCGTGATAAGAGGAAGGAGAAAAAATTCATGTCAGATAAAATTTTTGAAAATAACCAGGTGTCAATCGTGGGAGAGATTGTTTCTGATTTCAGATTCAGCCACGAAGTATACGGAGAAGGGTTCTATGTCGTAGATGTAGCAGTCAACAGACTCAGTAATTTTATGGATTACATACCGCTTATGATCTCAGAACGGCTGATTGATGTAAATGAGGATTACATTGGGCAGATCATTTGTGTTGCAGGGCAGTTCCGGTCCTTTAACCGCCACGAGGAAAAAAAGAACAGGCTGGTGCTGTCGGTTTTTGTGCGGGAACTGGAACTGCTGGGGGAAGTGCCGGAGGATATAAAAACAAATCAGATCTTTTTAGATGGTTATATCTGTAAGGAACCGATCTACAGGAAAACACCGCTTGGAAGGGAAATCGCAGATCTTCTGATCGCAGTGAACCGTTCCTACGGAAAATCCGATTATATTCCGTGCATCTGCTGGGGAAGAAATGCAAGATTTGCTTCCAGCTTTGAGGTCGGCGGACATGTGCAGGTCTGGGGAAGGATCCAGAGCAGGGAATATGTGAAAAAAATCAGTGAGTTTGAAGCAGAAAAACGTGTTGCTTACGAAGTGTCTGTCAGCAAAGTGGAATTTCTTGAAGATGAGATATAAGATACGTTGACAAGGTAAAGAGATAGTGTTATGATTTATCCAGCGGTGGAAACACTTTACCGCTGTGAATAAAATATTGCTTGGTAGAGGTTGCGTGCTTTATAAGTCCCTTTTTGGATGTGACAGGAACAGTAGAAGAAAAGCAAAAGGAAAGTACGCCGAAAGGATATACCGCCTGTAGATATATTCCTTGGGCATAAGGTGAAGAATTTTATGACTGTCATCGAAAATAAATAAGATTTGAGATGGGGCGCTATCAGATTCTGAAAGTATGGATGCAATGCATGCTTGCTTTCAAACATAGAATTTTGAGACCGGCTCGTCAGCCGGTCTTTCTTGATTTATAGAAAATAGTTTCTATAAAGATTCGGGTGTCAAAAGATCCATAACCTTTATTGGCAAATTGCACAAAAGAAATATGGAAAGTTTCTCCTTGTGCAATCTGCTAATATAAACTTAAATACAGCTCATTGATCTGATGAACAAGTTGCGGGCAACATTTTTCACAAAAAGATTTGCATAACATAAGATAAATGCAGGAGGATAAGAAATGTCTATTTTTAAAGGAGCAGGTGTTGCAATTGTCACACCAATGAAGGATAATGAAGATGTAAATTATGAGAAACTGGAAGAACTGATCAACTGGCAGATCGATCAGGGAACAGATGCGATCATTATTGCAGGAACAACAGGTGAGAGTTCGACACTTACAGTAGAAGAACATAGTCAGGTGATCAGGGCAGCCGTTGACTTTACAAAGCATCGGATACCGGTGATCGCAGGAAGTGGTTCGAACTGTACAAGAGAGGCAATTTTTCTGACACAGGAAGCAGAAGCAGCCGGTGCAGATGGTATTCTTGCAGTAACTCCATATTATAACAAATGTACACAGGATGGACTGGTACGTTACTATTCTGAAATTGCAGAGTGTACAAAGTTACCAATTATCATGTATAATGTACCTGGAAGAACCGGATGTAATATCCTTCCGGAAACAGCAGCCAGGATTTTTAAAGATGTTGAAAATGTAGTTGCGATCAAAGAAGCAACCGGCAGTGTAGCACAGGCATCCCAGTTGATGTACCTGACAGACGGCAAGATCGACCTTTATTCAGGAGAAGATGGAATTGTCGTTCCATTGATGGCGATCGGAGCTGTCGGTGTGATTTCTGTATGGTCTAATGTGGCACCTGCAAAGGTACACAATATGTGCCAGAGCTTTTTTGATGGAGATCTCATGACAGCGATGAAGCTGCAGAGAGAAGCACAGCCACTGATCAATGCATTATTCTCAGAAGTGAACCCTATCCCGGTTAAGAAAGCGTTGAATCTTATGGGAAAAGAAGTAGGAACGCTTCGTTCTCCATTGACAGAGATGACAGAGAAGAATGCAGCAGTGCTAACAGAAGCAATGAAGGCATATGGCATTTTAAACTAAGAAAAGAGGAGCTGTTTTACAGCTCCTTTTTAAAATACGAAAGGCAGGACAAAAGATTATGATAAGAGCGATTATGCATGGATGTAATGGAAAAATGGGACAGACGATCACAGCAATGTGTAAGGAGGACCCGGAGATTGAGATTGTTGCAGGAATTGACCTGTATGATGGAATTTCAAACAGTTATCCGGTATTTCCTAATATTTCCGTGTGCGATGTAAAAGCAGATGTGATCATTGATTTTTCCAATGCAAAAGCAGTGGATGATCTTCTTGTATACAGTGTGGAAAAACAGGTTCCGGTTGTTTTATGTACCACAGGACTGACAGAGGAACAGTTACAGAAAGTACAGGAAGCAGGAAAGAAGGTTGCTGTTTTAAAATCAGCAAACATGTCACTGGGGATCAATATGCTGATGGAATTATTAAAAAAAGCAGCATTGACACTTACCCCGGCTGGCTTTGATATTGAGATTGTGGAAAAACACCATAATCAGAAATTGGACGCACCGAGTGGAACCGCTCTTGCGCTGGCAGATTCCATGAATGAAGCACTGGAAGAAAAGTATGATTACGTGTATGATAGAAGCAGGGAACGGAAAAAGAGAGAAAAATATGAGATCGGTATCTCAGCTGTCCGTGGAGGCAATATCGTGGGAGAACACGAAGTGATCTTTGCCGGACAGGATGAGGTGATCGAGTTTAAGCACACCGCATATTCCAAAGCTGTTTTTGCAAAGGGTGCGGTACAGGCAGCGAAGTTCCTTGCAGGAAAACCAGCCGGAATGTACGATATGGCTGATGTGATCAAAAATGTGTAATAGATCCAGGGAGTGATCTGGATCATACAAATATAAAAATACAAAAACAGGATGGTGGAATATGCAGCAGAATGATTTTCGCTATTTAAAAAGCCTTGCAAAGCAGTATCCGACAGTAGCATCAGCAGCTACGGAAATCATCAATTTACAGGCAATCTTGAGCCTGCCAAAAGGTACGGAGCATTTTATTACAGACATACACGGAGAGTATGAACAGTTCCGTCATGTGATCAAGAATGGTTCCGGAGCGATCAAGCGTAAGATTGAAGATGAATTTGGAAATGCGCTTACAATGACAGAGAAAAAAATGATCGCAACACTGATTTATTATCCGGAACAGAAAATTGAACAGGTAGTAAAAACAGAAGAAAACATGGAGGATTGGTACCGTGTGATGCTCTACAGGCTGATCCGTGTATGTAAATGTGCTTCTTCAAAATACACCAGATCAAAAGTCCGTAAGGCGCTCCCAAAGGATTTTGCATATGTAATAGAGGAACTGCTCACCGGAAGACCGGATGTGTCAGATCAGGAAGCTTATTATAATGAGATTATTAATTCTGTTGTCCGGACGGGCAGAGCTGCAGAGCTTATCATTGCACTCTGTAACCTGATACGGAGACTGGTCGTAGACCATCTGCATGTAGTAGGGGATATTTTTGACCGTGGACCATATCCGAATCTGATCATGGATACATTAATGTCCCATCATTCTGTGGACATCCAATGGGGAAATCACGATGTGTCATGGATGGGTGCAGCTGCAGGATGCCAGGCACTGATCTGCAATGTGATCCGAATTTCTGCAAAATATGGTAATCTGAATCTGTTAGAGGATGCTTATGGGATCAATCTTGTACCGTTGGCAAGATTTGCCATGAACCGGTATGATAAAGATAGCTGCAAGTGTTTTAAACTGGATTACAGGGAAGAGGAATATGATATCAGGGATGCCATGCTGGATGAGAAGATGCATAAGGCAATCTCCGTAATGCAGTTTAAACTGGAAGGACAGATGATCATGGAGCATCCGGAGTTTGAGATGGAGAATCGTCTGCTCTTAGACAAAATCGATATCGAAAAAGGAACAGTCATGATCGAAGGAAAAGAATATCCTTTGCGTGATACAAATTTCCCAACCATAGACTGGGAGCATCCATATGAACTTGCACCGGATGAAAAAGATGTAATGGAACGTCTGACTGCCGCATTCCAGAACTGTGAAAAATTGCAGAAGCATGTGCGCTTTTTAATGACAAAGGGAAGCCTGTATAATGTATACAATGGAAACCTTCTTTATCATGGCTGTGTACCGTTGAATCCGGATGGATCTTTTACGAAAGTATCTATTTATGGAAAAGAGTATACAGGAAAAGCATTGTATGATGTTTTGGAAAATTATGCAAGAAAAGGTTATTATTCGATTGACCCGGTGGAAAAGAAAAAAGGTCTCGATATGATGTGGTTTATCTGGGAAAATAAAAATTCACCGGTCTTTGGAAAAGAGAAGATGACAACCTTTGAACGTTATTTTGTTGCAGATAAAGAGACTCATAAAGAGCCAAAGAATCCTTACTATTTACTGTTAGAAAAGGAAGAGATTGTAAATAAGATACTCAAAGAATTCGGTTTGTCCGGAGACGAGGCGCATATTATCAACGGACATATCCCGATCGAGGCCAAAAGGGGAGAATCACCGGTGAAATGCAATGGAAAACTGCTGATCATCGATGGTGGTTTTTCCAAAGCATATCAGCCAAAAACAGGAATTGCAGGATATACATTGATTTATAATTCGTATGGTCTGCTGCTTGCAGCCCATGAACCATTCGAATCTGTTGATAAGGCCGTACAGGATGGAACGGATATCGTATCTCACACAGTGCTTGTGCAGCACGTCGTAAAACGAAAGACGGTGGCAGACACAGATAACGGAAAGGTGATGCAGGATAATATCCGTGATCTGGAGGCATTATTAAAAGCATATCGGGAAGGAACAATTATTGAGAATTTATCTGAGATGTGAGATAATAAAATATCATATATAGTTGCAAGAACATTGTGCCGGATGGAAGGCTGACAGGATTTTTGCGGCGAATGAACTTTTTTATGGAAAGGAATTAGGGAGACATGAGAGAAAAAATGAAAAATTGGATGAAATTTATCGTAGTGGCATGCAGTATCTGCATTCTGTTTGCAGGTGCAATGCCGGTGCAGGCAGCAAAGAAATCATCAGATAACAGTGCTTATCAGGCAGTTTTTGATGCAGAGTATTATTACAATACTTATCCGGATCTGCAGGCAGCGATCGGTTATAATCCACAGAAGTTATTTCAGCATTTTGTGACAAATGGTATAGCAGAAGGAAGAAGCGGTTGTGAGAACTTTAATCTGCAGATTTACAAAGCCAATTACGAAGATTTAAGGATTGCATTCGGAACAAATAATGCAGCTTATTGCAGACATTATGTGACGAACGGCATTGCAGAAGGAAGAAATGCAACTTCCCTGCTTCCGGGCATACAGAGTTCAGATGCAGACAAAGTACTGACAGAGCTTGCTTCCTGTACAACCTATTATTCTACAGCAGAGGCAAGAGCGATTAACATCGGAGTGGCTGCGTCCAGATTAAACGGAACTGTTTTACAGCCGGGAGACACATTCTCCTATAGTAAAACAGTTTTACCGAGAACTGCAGCAAACGGTTATGTGACAGCACCGATTTATGTCAGCGGAAAACACGGTATGGGAGTCGGTGGCGGAATCTGCCAGGTTTCTTCTACGTTATATTCTGCAATGCTGGATGCAGGAATTCCTGCAACAGAACGTCATGCACATTCTTTGCCGGTGCCATATCTTCCGGTAGGAAGAGATGCAACGATCGCTGGAAATTATCTGGACTTAAAGTTCAAAAATACATTTGACCGTCCTCTCGTGATCCAGGCAGTGACAGACAATGGTGCGGTAACAGTAACGATATCATTAGACTAAAACGGAGGACGGATCCTCCGGTAGGAAAGGGGAAACTATCTATGGGGGAAAAAACAGTGGTATTGACGGTAGGAACCGTAAAACGGGAATATCCGGCAGGTGTCAGCTTTCAGTATGTGGCACAGGATTTCCGGGATCAATATACGGATGATATCGTATTGGTATTATACAATCAGCGTTTGCGTGAGCTGAATAAGTGTGCTTATGAGGATGGAACGCTGGAGTTTTTAACAACGGCGGATAAAACAGGCAAAAAAGCCTACCGCCGCAGTGTCACGCTTCTGATGCAGAAGGCAGTCCATGATCTCTGGGGAGACGAGGGAGTGGATGTCAGGGTAAAATATTCCATTGGACAGGGGTATTACTGTGAACTTGTGAAAAAAGCAGACGGGAAGGAAGAAGTGATTCCTGTTTCGGAAGCCAAAACAGGTCAGCTGAAAAATGAAATGTATCATCTTGTTGCAGCAGATCTTACAATAGAAAAGAAAAGTATCAATACGGATGAAGCAATTGCCATGTTTCATGAATATGGGATGACAGATAAGGAAAAGCTGTTCCGTTACCGGAGAAGCTCACGGGTAAATATTTATGAGATAGATCATTACATTGATTATTTCTATGGATTTATGGTGCCTTCTACCGGTTATCTGCAATATTATGATGTTTTTCCATATGAAGATGGTTTTATGCTGCAGTTTCCGGATAAAGACACGCGGAAGGTGGCTGAATTTGAACCGGCAAAGAAACTGTTTTATACATTAAAGACTTCCAGAGACTGGGGAAGAATGTTGGAGATCGATACGATCGGTGCTTTGAATGATGTCATTGCGGCAGGAAAAACACAGCAGATGTTATTGACACAGGAGGCATTATTTGAAGACCGTATCGGAAAACTGGCGCAGCAGATCGTATCTGAGGGAGACCGTAAATTTGTTATGATCGCCGGACCATCTTCTTCCGGAAAAACAACGTTTTCACACAGACTGTCGATCCAGCTTGCAGCCAGAGGTCTGAATCCATATCCGATCCAATTGGATGATTATTATATTGACCGCGCATTATGTCCACGGGATGAGGATGGAAAACTGGATTTTGAATGTCTGGAATCACTGGATGTGGAATTATTTAATCATGACATGAATGAGCTTCTGAGTGGAAAAACAGTGAATCTTCCGATTTTTAATTTTAAAACCGGAAAGCGGGAGTACAGGGATAACTATCTGACACTGGGAAAAGAGGATGTCCTTGTCATTGAAGGCATCCACGGGCTGAATGATAAACTGTCCTACTCACTTCCGGCAGAAAGCAAATTTAAAATTTATATCAGTGCACTGACACAGTTAAACATTGACGAACATAACTGCCTTCCGACAACAGACGGGCGGATGATCCGCCGGATCGTGCGGGATGCGAGAACGAGGGGAACCTCAGCGAAGCAGACAATTGAAATGTGGGATTCTGTAAGACGCGGAGAAGAAAAATATATTTTCCCATTTCAGGAGAGTGCAGATGTGATGTTTAATTCAGCACTGATTTACGAACTGGCAGTTCTGAAAATGTATGCAGAGCCACTTTTGTTCGCAATTGACAGGGATTGCGAAGAATATCTGGAAGCAAAAAGGCTTTTGAAATTTTTGGACTATTTCCTGCCGATGCCAAGTGACGGGATCAATCAGAATTCCATCATCCGGGAATTTATAGGGGGAAGCTGTTTTCATGTATAATGGGATCCGAGTATTAAAAGGTCTGCATTTTACCAATAAAGGTTATGGAGCAGACCTTTAGATATCCGAATTATAATATGCAAAAAAATCTTGCGAAAATTACAGAAATGGTGTATATTAAGGAGCGTTGCAGATTTTCTGCGACAGATTAAGTAGGGCAAATGATCGCGGCTGCAAGTGTCGAAAGACCGCAGGTGAGGAAAGTCCGGGCTTCACAGGGCAGGAT
>CAKRLC010000047.1 GCA_934358955.1 uncultured Roseburia sp.
AAGACTTCTGCTCCATCCCTGACCGAAGCGATCGAGCTTTTCCGTCCATATGTAGAAGACAAGCATGAGATTGTCTGCTTTTCTATCTCAAACAGCATGTCGACATCCGGCAATGTCATGCGCCTTGCTGCTGACGAATTAGAAGCGACCGATCTGATCACAGTGATCGACTCTGCCAATCTCTCCACCGGAATCGGCCTGCTTGTCGTAGAAGCTGCGATCATGTCGCAAAACGGATGTACCGCTTCTGAAATCTCAGACAAGATAGAATCCTTAAAATCAAAGGTACGTGCAAGCTTTGTCGTTGACACGCTTACCTATCTGTACCGTGGTGGACGCTGCAATGCCGTTGCTGCCATGGCTGGTGGCGTTTTAAAGCTTCACCCGAAGATTGTTGTAGAGAATGGGGCAATGGACGCAGAGAAAAAATATCGCGGGAAAATTTCCTCTGTCATTATGTCTTATGTCAAAGATATGGAAGACGATTTAAGATCAGCCCGCCCGGACCGCGTATTCATCACGCATTCCGGCTGTGATGCTGCTACTGTGGATGCAGTCCGTGCTTATCTGCAGAGTCTTGGTATTTTTGAAGAAATATTGGAAACCAGAGCCGGCGGCGTCATATCCAGCCACTGTGGTCCTGGCACATTAGGTGTATTATTTATTTCAAAGTGTTAAGCCTGCTGGCAGACAGTAAGATTTCAGTTCGCACTTGAAAAGCAGTTACAGTCCAAAGGCACAAAAATGACGCAGCAGATGCCAACAGGCATTTGCTGCGTCATTTTTAATGGCAGTCTTCGTATTCATTCACTTCCCTGGACACCTCATCTTCGGTTGCCTTCATTGCCTCCATCGTCATTGTCAGCAATTTGTCCAGTTCCCAGCCGAGCTGGTCTGCACCGCGTTCAATTACATCCCTGGAACAGCCTGCTGCGAATCCCTTGCTCTTATACTTTTTCTTTAAAGATTTTAATTCCATATCTTTTGTGCTTTTTGATGGACGCATCAATGCTGCGGCCCAGATCAGGCCTGTCAGTTCATCTGCCGCAAATAAAACCTTTTCCATCTCACGTTCCGGTGCAACATCCACTGTAATCCCATAGCCATGTGACACCACGCCATGAATGATATCCTCACTCACACCGCCTTCACGCAAAAGCTCCGGGGCTTTGATGCAATGCTCATTTGGGTATAGTTCAAAGTCAATATCATGCAATAGTCCTACAATTCCCCAATATTCTGCCTCATCTGCAAAGCCAAGCTCATTTGCATACCATTTCATGACGGCTTCTACTGTCAGCGCATGCTGTATATGAAAAGGATCTTTGTTGTATTTCTTTAATAATTCATAAGCATCTTCTCTTGTAATCTGTTCCATTTCTGTCATCCTCTTTTCTGCTTTGATTCGTGCGTCCCATCAATTCATACTTATCCGATAGGTTTAACTTATTTTATGCTTTTTTGCAGAGGATGTCAATTGTTTCTTGCCTATTTACACTTCTGATGCCTATCTCTAATTTCTAGCTTTCCTCTTTATAGTCTAAATTTACACTCAGATGGAGAATTTCTCCTTTGTATACACGAAAGCTGTAAATCATCGGCTTTCCCTGTGCATAACTCACGCGAAGAATTTTTAAAACAGGAGAGCCCGTTGCTATCTGCAGCAGCTCTGCCTCCTGCGGATTTGCAGCGCGAGCATAATAATGTTCTTGTGCGCGAATTTTTCCGTATTGGTATTTTTCCTCGATAATCCGGTAGATTGAACCGTCTCCTTTGATATCTTCACCTGTAATACTTGGACAATATTTTACCGGAATATATACTTTATCTGTTGCAATTGCAACATCATCAGCATAGCGCAGACATTGAATATAATATACACGGTCTGTCTTTTCTAAAAACATGTAACGATGAAGTCCTACTTCGTCCATAGGATCTGCATTCTCCACATGAATCTCTTTAAACTCTAACAGCTCAGTATGATAGGAAACTCCTTTTTTTTGCAGTTCATCCTTCAAGCTGTATATACCATCTATCAAATGTTCGATTGGTGCATAGCTTACAAAGCTTCCACGACCTCTTTGCCTGACAATATAGCCTTCATATGCCAGTTCATCCAATGCTCTTTTTGCACTGATTCTGCTGACATCATATTGTTCACAGAGTTCCGCTTCCGACGGTACCTTATCTCCATATTTCAAAACTCCTGACAGTAATTGTTCTTTGATTGCATTTTTAATAACCAGATATTTCAATGGACCACTCACAATGCGCCCTCCTTTATATCTGAATATTATATTATAACTCAGCTATTCCTGCCACCTTTTTTTCTCAAAGCAATCCTGACTGCCACTGCCGCAATTGTAAGATTCACAATTAATGCCAGTAATGCTACCTGGTATGAGCCTGTTTTATCATAACTCCATCCTGCAATGAAAGAGCCAGGCATTGCAAGAATTCCACTGATCAATACGATGCGTGCATGGATTTTATCATAGTCTGCAGAGCACCCAAACAGTCGGGTAGATAATACCGGCAATTGTACCGTAGTCGAACCAATTGTAAACCCAAACAATAATGCAAATATATAGAGGCAGAATGGATTCCGAAAAATGAGCAAACTAATAATTCCGCAAATACCTACCAGATTATAGAGCAGAACAGATTTTAAGACTCCAATTTTCACATTACAAATGCTAAGTAAAAATTTTGCCGGAATTCCACCACAAGAATTCAAAGATGCCGCAATTGCTCCAACTGCAGTAGTAAATCCGAAGCTTAGAGCCAAATTAGGGATCTGCGACTGCACACTCACACACAACTGCATACATGCCACATATAAAATGACACAGTAAAATTCTGTCTGCCGGTACACATTTTCAATCGTAATCGTATCTATTCTTTCCTGTGACTCTTTACTTTCTTTTTTTAATCCATTTTTTGGCCTTTCTAATCCGACTTCTTCCGGATCATCTTTTAGAAAAATAGCTGTAATTACAGCGGTTATCACAAGTAAAACTGCAACAAATCTGTACGCATTTCTCCAGGTACTTATTGCTGTAATTTTTGCCAACGCCAAATTTCCGATGCTTCCTCCAATTGCAAGAAACATGACAATAAGTGCAATTACCTGAGGTGCATTATCTCCAAACCAATGGTTGACAATGTACGGACACAGATAAAAAATACCAAAATACATACAGCAACCACACAATGCATACAGCAAATAAAGCATTTTTAAATTTTCATTATAAGAAATGCCTGTTATGAATATCGCGAACGCGAATAATGCCACGGGCAAAACTCTTTTCATCTTCCATTTTTCCACAAACTTTACAGCAATTGGACCAAACAGTACCATCACCGCATTTAAAACAGTTACGGCAAGTGAAACACTCGCCGTATCTGTTCCAAAATCATCTCTCATATGTGGAATAAATATTCCGTACGTCTGCATAACCATTCCATTCACAAATAAAACAAGCATGCAGACTTTAACATTAATCCAAGCATATTTTTTTTGTTTTTTTAATAAAATCACTTTTATTTTACCCTATTTTATTATACTTTCATTATTTTATTTTTACAGATATCTTTAACTCATCCCGCATAATACTATCGTAGTTTCAGTTTTTTGTATTCAGCATAAGTTTTTTCTAATTCTTTTTCCGTTGGTATTCTCTCGATACCAGATGCACCAATATATCCATGGATGTCCGATTTTGCAAAGCATTCTTTCATAGCCGCAGGATTTTCAAATGGTCCACCATGTGTCACTACTATTACATCTGGATTTTCTCTAATTGCCAGCTCATAACTCTCCTGTGTCATTTCGATTGCACGCTCAAGAGTCAGTACTTCTTCTCCCAATGCACCCGTCGTTCCTCCGGCAGTTCCGCCTACATGTACACTGATCAGATCCACGCCAGCAGCCACCATGCGCTGCATATGACTCCTATCATAAGAGTACATTGCAGAAAACATTTCATGCCGCTGGCATCTTTTTATCATTTGTAGTTCTGATTCAATCCCATAGCCATAATAATTTGCAGAAGCAGAAAAAATACTATCTGGTTTCATGATAGGTCCTGCAATGGAAGGAACATTTGTTACACCTGAAAATCCTCTTTTTTTCATTGTTTCCAGTAACAGATCCATATCTCGATATGGATCCTCTCCACATACTCCACCGATAACCGGCGTATATTCCACTATATTACTTAATATTCTTCCCAATTCCAGTGTATCTTCATTTCCATCGCTATAATAACGATATCCAACCAAAGAAACATGCCCATCCATACGATAAATGCCTGTATTATATGCTACAATGATATCCGCTCCTGCGGCTTCTTCCTCACGTGCCACAATCCCACAGCCTGCTCCTGCCAGAATAACCGGTCGTCTGTTATTGATTTTTCTTTTCAACTTTTCTTTTAAAGAAGCTCTTTCCATATATTTCATTCCAAGCCCCCCTCGTTTTCTTCAAAAAATACGCGACAATCTTTCAAAGATAAGTTGCACAGTTCTTCTACTGTCGATGAGATTGCCCGCTCTATCGGCAAACGATCAAATGCCGAGCACCCCAAAAATCCCTGTACATCTGTATGCGTAAAACATTCCTGCACACATTCTGGTGTATTTAAAATTCCGCCATGGCACAATACTATTGCATCTGAATTTTCTCTATGTACTGCATCTGTAATATTCTGTGTAAATGTAATAATCTCATCCATTGTTCGTGCTGCCTCCTCTGGCTCACCCTTGTGTCCTCCTACGGTAAACCCGGCATGAGCGATCAGAAGATCTGCTCCCTCCATTGCACTTCTTTTGGCATTTTCTTCATTAAATACATAAGCAGCAGAGAAAATATCCATTTTTCTGCATAACTTTATCAAATAATAATCCAATTCAGAATTTAATATACTTCCGCGTACATCATCATCCAGTTTTTTTCCAAATGCTGCTGCTGCCGGCGCATTTATCATTCCAGAAGCTCCCATTTTCACAAATAATTCCACTAATTCTTCCGGTGTCCGGTAAGGATCGCCAGTTGCCACTCCGGCAATAACCGGAGTATTTCCGGCCATTCGAACAATTTTAGGCAAATTCTGAGCTACCACATCATTCGCATTCCGACAAGCCAAATAACTGACAGCAGAAGGCTGTCCATCCATTCGAAAACGGTCAGCGCTCGTCGTCATAATCAGATCAATACCTGCATTGGCTTCCATCTTTGCCACTAATCCGATTCCTGCTGCCCCCATTAATATTGGTTTTTTTCCCTTAATTTGTTCTCTCAAATGACGCAGGATTTCTGTTCTTTTCCATGTCTTTTTCTCATATAATTCCATCTGCATCTTACTCCCTATTCTTTGGAACAATATTTTCAATCTGTTTACAAAGTGCTTCTGCGAACTTTGGATCGTTAATATGTGCGTCTATTTCCACAATTTCAATCTTATCTGACACATTTTCTCTCAGTGTACTAAATAATGCCTCATCTGCCTCTCGATCATCAAGCTCCATTCCCTCTCCTGATACCATAGATAATCCACGAAGTGGCAACATAAGAACCGTTTTTCCCTTTGCCAGATTTAATTTGTCTGCCAAAATTTTTCCTACTTTACAGTTTTCATCTGCATTTGAACGCATTGTCCAAATTTCTGCATTGTGCTTTTTAAAACGCCTGTCTGGAAACTGATTCTTCATTCCATCAAAAACATTGATATTATCCATTGCCCCAGGCACCACAATCTGTGGTATCCCGATTTTTCCAGCCGCCTCTACTCTCTGTGAACACCCTGTTCCTGGAATTATCAGATCCTGTAGCAATTCAACAGTCGTAATATCAGCCACCCCATCAAAAAACCCGGTCGTAATCATATCTTCCATTGCCTGTCCTCCCATGCCATTTGCATGAAATGGATAGACTTCGTATCCATCCTGTTCCAGAATTTTTCTCACCTGTTCCACGCACGGTGTTGTTTTTCCAAACATAGATGCTGCAATTTTCGGGCCTTTGCACATCTTTGGCTGCTTTTCCTGTCTGACCATACCACAGATAGCTCCTGCCGCATTCTCAATAACAGATACCAGAATATCATTCAATCCTGCGAAATCTACAATAGAATTTATTAAATATGTATCATTCACACCTGGAAACAGTTTTCCTCCTGCCATAGCCATTGTAGAAACGATCATTTTGGGCATTCCAACAGGGAGTACGCTTGCAGCACATCTTAAAACACTTGAGCCCTGACCACCTCCCATACCGATCATTCCATCTATCCGCTGTTCTGCTACCAGCTTTTTCATCAAAATCTGGATCCCTTCTGCCTCTGCTTCCATACAAAGTGCCGGATTCTTCTGGCTCAAAAGCTCATCTATATTTTTTCCTGCATAAGCAGCAACTTCTTTTGCCTGAATATCCGGAGCAAAAAAAGCCGGCCCCTTTATTCCAATATCTATTGTGATTGTTCTGATATTATTCTTTTCGATTTCCTTCTTCAAAAACAGGAATTCTTCACCTTTTGAATCAAATGTTCCTACAATTGCTATTGTTTTCATCTCAATCCCAACCTCTTCATTAATAGAAAATAAGTGCTATAATAAGCCCTACTGCAGCATAAACACAAGGAAACAGTGTCTGTACAACAAAAATATGTTTGTAACCTTCTTTGTGTGTAAGACCAAATACCTGTAATGAAATATTAACATTTCCATTGTGTGGAAGTGAATCAAAAGTCGCAGAAGAAATACCTGTCAATTTATGAATAACGTTTAAGTTTGCGCCAGAAGCCAGCAATTGTGGACTCATCGCTGTTAAAAATGCAGATATACCTCCCATTGCATCTGCGCAAATAGCACAACATAAAGCTGTTCCAATTACGGTCAGTGCATATGGATTAATATTCATTTTTGTAATTGATTCTGTCAATGCCTGATATGCTGCTGTCTCTGTTACAACGCCTGCAAAGCCAACTACTAAAGAACTTCCAACCAATGGTACCAGTGCTGCATGCGCGCCATTTGAAAGCACCTTCGCTTTATTTCCCTTTATTCTGTTCCAGTTCATTACCAGAAGAATGATAGAGCCTACCGTTTGTGCTGTTACAATTGCTCTTGTAGAATCCACCTTAAATACATTGATCATTATAAGCACACCAAGAACTACGATAATTACTGGAAGAATTGCTGTAAATAATCCCGGAAGTTCTTCTTCTTTAAACTCCATTTCTTTTTCATTTCCCGGAAGACCATCCCAGCCAATTCCATTTTTACGGCAGGTACGCATTAAGACTTCCACATAAATAGTAACAAGAATCACATTTACAATGGAACATATAATACCAATATTAAGACCTGAATAAATCGTTGTTCCAAGGAAGTTCGTTGGAATCAACTGGGTAGTTGTTGCTCCACATAACAGAATCATTCCAATTGGCATATAACCACTCATAATTGTAAGTCCTACAACTCTTGGTAAATTAGCTGCTTTTAAGATACCAAAGGATAAATATGCAACTACAAAAACATAACTCATAACACCACCCAATAATAGGATTACGGTCAAAACTGCCAATGTGTACGGTGCAAATCTCGGACCTGCTTTTTTCACTAACCATGTTCCGATTTTCTGATTGCAGCCAGTATCATTCATCAACGTTCCTAGTGTTGCCCCACTTAAAAACGGAAGAATCATATAACGCATAAAACCTGTTGTCGTAATTGCAAATGTGTCAAAAAAGGCATTAGCAAAACCATTTACAGATGCAATGGATACAATTGCCGTGCATACAAAAGATGCAACGATTGGACTCAATCCCTTGTAACACATCACAATAAAGAGTGCAATGGATACAAGGATAAAAATTAGTGATAATGGGATACTTGTCATAACATTTCCTCCTTTTACTTAAATGATATATTTTTTATATCAATTATTTTGTTGTAATTGTATTATATTCTTATATTTTCCATGCGTCAATTGTTTAAATGTCATATATTTTATATCATTTTTTTGTTAATTTTTATTTTGAGCAATAAAAAAAACTTTATGAGAATTCTTTTTTGCAAATTCTCATAAAGCTTTCTATTTTCTGACCACATCTTCTGTTATTTAAATTTTCACATTAGAATCTTCCTACTGTACAGGCATCCCGGACACCTCGCATATTCTTACTTATTTGCTCTCCGTAAGCTCATCGATCAGTTCGATGACTTCCTGGATCATATTATCGCAATGCGTTTTTTTATCACCGCCTTTGGCAGCATTTGCGCGCAAAAGATCTGCACAGTCTGTGAATCCATCGTGCTTTTTGGCAATACGGCTGCGGAATTCATTCAAAACTGCCGGCGACTCAATGCCTTTGGCACCAAGTACCATATATCCTGCTGTGATCGCGCCACAGGTACTGCCGCATTTCATTCCTCCGCCGAAATTACTGCCGATTGCTGCTGCTAACTCTTCGTCAAGCCCCATTTCCTTTGCATACACGCGCATCACGGTCTGGGCGCAGTTGCTGCTTACCGGTACTGCATTTCTTAATTCTGCTGCTCTTTCATTGTGTTCTTTCATGTTTCCAATCCTCTTTCGTTTTCTTTTTATTTTCATGCTTCTTTCTCTATTATATACTATTTTCCACGATTTTTCTTTTTGATTTTCTAATTTTGGCTTCCATATTTTGTAATGTTGGACAATCATTTTTTGTAATGACTGTTTCTTTCAGCCACATGATAAGTAACTTTAATATTGTATTTATGTCATTTTTTTGTAAAATAGTTTTATATTAAAGAATTGGGATTTTTACGAACAGAAATGAGGTGTACTACACGATGCGTCAAATTGATTACGGCTATATTGCCGAAAATGTATCTTCCATTACCCGCATACCAATGCGCGTATACAGAAATAAAGAGCAGCTTTTTTTCTTCGATCCGACACATTTTCCAAAGGATCCTGCCGAACCTTTTATTGATAAATTTTTGGCAATCAATCATGAATTAAGTTACTACATTACCCCTTATGATCAGTTTTATGGGATTATAAGAAATGGAACTGACACGCTTATTATCGGGCCAACCTTCGAGTTTGCTCCTTCGCGTGAAAAGATACGGGAATTTATGTATTTATTGGATATTAAGCAAAATCGTTTTGAGCAGTATCAGGCACTTATAAAAACGATCACACCTATGCCATTAGAAGCTTTTTTGCATGAGCTTTGTCTTATTTATTATTTTATCACTGAAAAAAAGATTGATTTATCCGATATCATCGTTTATGACTCCAATACGTCGATTGCTTCGCAAAATAATGTTCTCCGGGATACGCTGCCGCCTATTTCCAGCGCTCCTGCAGAGCTTGATTTTCCGGAGCATACGGCCTACACCTTTGAAGTTGATATGCTTCGCTTCGTGACAAATGGCGATTCCGATGGTCTGTTAAGTTACTTTAACAATCACTCCTATGGACGCGCCGGAAAAATCGCCTCTACTTATATCAGACAGATCAAAAATATTTTTATCACAAGTGCAACTTTAGTTTCGCGCGCCGCCATATCCGGCGGTCTTCCGCCGGAGGAAGCCCTCTCACTCAGTGACCGTTACATCCAGCACAGTGAACAGTACATGAACCCTGAGCAGGTCATGAATCTGCAATATCATATGGTGATGGATTATACATCGCTTGTTGCCCAGATACATAACGGTGCAAGAAATGACAAGTTTCTCCGTACCGTCAAAACATATGTCAGAGAGCATCTGCTATCTGATCTTTCCGTAGACCAGATAGCAAAAGACCTCTATGTCAGCAGGAGTTATCTTTCCACCAAGTTTAAAAATGAAACCGGTATGACTCTTTCTTCCTATATCCAGGAGCAGCAGATTGCCCGTGCAAAGGATTACTTAAAAAACAGTGATAAATCCATTTTGGAGATAGCAACTTATCTTGGATTTTCTTCCCAGGGATACTTTCAGAATGTATTTAAAAAACATACTGGTATGACTCCAAAGCAATTCCGTGAGCAATAATATGCTTACTCATCTTTCGGAAGCTTTGGTACCTTCGGTGCATCGGCCATTGCTTTTAATCCACGAAGTAAATGGCCGTTTGCCATCTCTGCCATTCCTTTTGCAATATTGTAAGGAAATGATTTTCCGGCAGACATGCTCATTGTCATGACAGAATTCGACTCCAGAATCCTTTTTAAGAAGATCGCACCTTTTAATTTATTATCCCGTTCTGTTCCTTCCGGCAGTTTTCTTGCTTCTTTTTCACTCTTATCTGCCACAGACAGTACTGCCCCAAAAAGGAATCTTCCCATAAAGGTCTGCTTTAAGTCCGTAAATCTGGACTCCAATGTGATCGGCAATGACGGGGTTTTTGGCGGAATCTTTTTTCCACTCATCTGCTCAAAGATCTCATCCGTCACTTTTTCAAGATCCGCTGCTGCATAAATCTGTTCTGCTTTTGTTCCCGCAGATTGTTTTGCAGGAATGCCTTCGTTTGTCTTTTTAAAATGACAGGTTTCATTGCATTTTGGCATCATTTTTTCGGTAACGTCCACGGTCCTGCTTACGATTTCCTCATGCGCATTTTTGCAGACTGCAACTTGATAGGTTCCTTCTTCCATAACCCAGCTGTGCTCCCGAAGAGAGAACACTTCCAATTGCTCCCATGGGATCAACAGCTCTGCCTGCTTTGTTTCTCCTGCCTTTACATAAACTTTTGTAAAGGCCTTCAGTTCCTTTGCCGGTTTAAATATATCTGTTGCCGGACCGGATACATAACACTGCACGACCTCGGCTCCATCCACGGCTCCTGTATTCGTAACTTCTACCGTCACGCCAATTCCGCTTTCCGTTGTCTTCACGTCAAAGTTTCCGTAAGAAAACTCTGTATAGCTTAATCCATAACCAAACGGATATCTTACATTCTTTGCAGCCGTTTCATAATAACGGTACCCCACAAAGATACTCTCTTTATAAACCTCGGTATCTGTTTTTCCAAAAGCATCTGAAAAAGGAACATCTGCATACTGTTTTACCCATGTCTCAGCAAGACGTCCGGATGGATTCGCATTTCCATATAAAAGCTCCCGCGTTGCATATCCGCCATTCTGTCCCGGCAGGTACATATCAAGGATCGCATTGACTTTCTCTGCAAACGGCACCTCTATACTGGAACCGCCATAAAGCACGATCACGATCTGTTTGTTTAAGGAAGACAGTCTGTCGATTAAAGCAAGCTGGTTCTGCGGTAGCTTCATTGTCTCCCTGTCGCAGCCTTCACTCTCCACATAATCGGTAAGTCCTGCAAAAACGACGATTTTTTCGTATTTTTTTGCTTCCCTGCAGGCTTCTTCGATCAGTTCTTTTTCCTCTTCTATGCGGTTTTCATGATAGCCTTTTGCATACTGGTATTGTACTTTTGCTGTTTCAAATGCCTGCTTTGGTGTACAGATCCTTGCCGGATGGATCATGGAGCTTCCGGCTCCCTGATAACGCATCTTTTCGAAAAGCTCACCTACTACCAGAACCTTTTCTGTTCCTTTTAATGGCAATGCTCCGTCGTTTTTCAAAAGGACTGCAGAATCCATTGCTATCTGCGCAGCCAGTGCATGATGACTGTCACGCATTTCTTCTGTCAGTCCGCCCTTTTGGATTGGACGTTTCTTCTTTTCTTCCTGGCAGGCTTCGATCAGTTTTAATATATTTTCAATACGTTCGTCTAATTTTTCTTCCGGAAGGCTTCCATCTTTTACTGCATCGATGATCCACTTGCGGCAGATTGCCGTATCTCCCGGCATTTCCAGTTCAAGCCCTGCTGCGACTCCTTTTACACGGTCGTGGGTTGCTCCCCAGTCAGACATGACAGAGCCATCAAATCCCCACTCTTTCCGCAGCACATCGGTAAGCAGCCATTCATTTTCACAGCAGTATGTCCCGTTAATCTTATTGTAAGCACACATCAGCGTTGCCGGTTTTGCCTCTTTTACAATCTGCTCAAACGGTTTTAAATAAATCTCTCTCATTGCCCGCTCATCCGCAACAGAATTCCCAAGGAACCGGTAGTTCTCTGAATTATTGAGTGCAAAGTGTTTGACCGAAACACCCACTCCATTCTCCTGGACACCCTTCACTTCAGCTGTACCAAATGCACCCGCCAGAAGCGGATCTTCCGAAAAATATTCAAAGTTTCTTCCGCAAAGCGGATTTCTTTTTATATTCACTCCCGGTCCAAGTAAAATGTCTACCTCATGATTGGCACACTCTGCCGCGATTGCCTTACCCATTTTATAAACATTTTCCGGATTCCAGCTGGATGCCGTCGTTGCCGCTGTCGGAAATGAAGTGGCAGGCTCACTTTCAGACACACCATTATCCTGACTGTCTCCTTTTTGTTTGCGCAGGCCATGCGGTCCATCTGACATGCTGATTGCCGGAATGCCAAGTCTTGGGATCGGATTTGTATACATAAAATCTGTTCCACTCAGTAATGCTGCTTTTTCTTCTAACGTTAATTTTTGTAAAATTTCTTTTCTGTTCATTTTTCTGCCCTCATCTGATTTTTCATGATTATGCGCCAAGTTCTTTTGCAATCCTGCTCCGGTATGCCTCTCCCATCAGAACTTCTTTTTCCCAGACTTCTTTTTGTTTTTCAGAAAGTGATGCATATGCTTTTTCTGCCTCTTTTTGGTGTTCTTCTGTCTCTTCCATATGTTTGAATTTCCGGATAATCTGCTGTTTTAATACAAGTGTTTTTTCAATATTCAAAAATGCAAGTACAACAACAAGCACCAGACCAGTGATCACTTCCAGACCAACAAATGCAAAGGTGATCAGGCTCTGTACACTGTCACTCTGTACCACAGCTATCGTATTTCCTGCTGCATCCATCGCTGGTGCCACATAACCGGCTTCTGCCAAAAGCATATTAAAAATTCCGGTACAGATTCCAACACTTGCCACTGCAATAATATTATAAATTGACATGGCAAGCCCGTCGCAGCGGATACCACTCTTCCACTCGAGATGATCTAAGGTATCCGCAAATAATGCCATAAATACATAAGCGCATGGCAGACCTCCGATATTTTTAATAAACTGACCAACAAGTACAACGACCATATTGTGAGGCTGCATACAGCAGATGAATCCACCAATTGCATAAATAATGAATCCTGCCAGTGTAACATTTCTCTTACCAAATCTCTTTGCCAGCGGCCAGACAAGGAAAATACCAAGTCCCATTGGAATTCCACCGATCACAGAGAGCATTGTCTGCGTAATACCGTCATTATAGCTGCCTAATACATAATTGCAAAAATACACCAGTCCCAGATTTTTAAAGCTTGTTCCCACTGTATAGATCAGGAAATAAATTAAAATCGTTAATATGTATCTGTCTGTCAAAACAATTTTCAGCTGGGTTTTATAAGGGATCTTCTTTTCTTCCTTCCCTGTCTCTTCCTCCGTTACACGTTCTTTTGTAAAGTAGTATTCCAGCAACGTCAATGGCAGCGCGAGCACTGACAGACATCCCATTACAAGGATCCATTTGCTCTTATCTACCCCCAGATATGGCATGACTAACATTGGGAAGATCAGTGCCACGATAATTCCTGACATCATGATCGTAGCAATCTGATTAAAAACAGAAAGTCCTCCTCTGTCTTTTCCATTTCTGGTTGACAACGGAACCATCAGATTATGGCTCATATTGAAGATCGTATAAGCAAAAGAATAAAACAGGTTATAGGACAACATTACCCAGATCACTTCAATGGTTGTATTCCACTGTGGAACTGTAAATAGCAAGACTCCACTGACCGCAAGTAATGGTGCGGAAACAAGGATCCACGGCCTTGCCTTTCCCTGTTTTGTTCTCGTTCTGTCTATTACATACCCCATCAGCACATTTGTAATAGCATCAATGATCTTCGATATGATCGGGAAAATCGCAAGGAATGCACCTCCCCATAATCCTGTCAGTTTTAATACATCGGTATAATATACATTTAAATAAGTCGCCAATACTGCATTCAAAAGTAATGCTCCGGATGGTCCGATCAGATAGCCAAGCCATTTTTCTGCCGGATGCACTTTTTCCGACCGGACTTTACTGTTCCATATGTTTGCTGCTAATTTTTCCCCATTCATAATTCTGTCTCCTCATTATATGCATGTTATTTTCATGCTATTTTATATCCCTCAGATATTCCTCAAACACCGGTGTCCACCATTTCAGGTATCCTGCCTGTGTCGGATGTATTGCATCTGCCATATAAAGCTTTCTCTCTTCATCTGAAATGGAATTAAACTCTTCATCATTCCACAGATCTGTTTTCTTGGCTCTGCGTTTAAAACTCATACGTTCCGGCAGATACTGTCTGCCCGCTTCCGTCCGGCAACCGGATATCTGCTGTTGTATTTGCCGGAATTTCAATCTGATACGCAAATGTTCCATCCGCTTTCTTCTTCCATCCGGACTTCACTGTTCCAAATACACTCTCATAGGAAGTTGCTGCATAGGTAAAATGTCCGCCCGGATGCGGTGCGATCACAAAGTGATTTTTGCCATCCACATGGATTCCACACATCTCACGGAATACCCATTCACAGCATGCTCCCTTTGAATAATGGTCTAAGGATGCGATACCTTCCTGTGCCGATGTTCCTTCCCATGCTTCCCAGATCGTATTGGCGCCACTCTTTGCCATAAAAAGCCATCCCGGCATCTTCTCATTCTCCAATACGCGATAAGCTGCATCCAGATCGTACTGCTCCAACACATCCAAAATAAATGGTGTTGATAAAAATCCGGTGCCAAGCCTCCAGTCATAATGCTCCAATGCTTTGATCAGACGTTTTCTTGCAAAGTCAGTCTGTGCTTCATCTAAAAGTCCAAAATACAATGGCCGGATCAGATTTGCCTGTCTGTCGGTATCCAGCGAAAACTCTTTTGTACTGACAAGTGCCTGATAGGCTTTTCTTATATGCTTTTCCTTCTCCTCATAAAACAGTCCGTCTTCCTTCTTACCAAGCGTTCTTGCAATCTCTTTCATAAGCTGCATGAGATAAGCTGCATATGCAGTTGCCACTTCCATCGGAGGATACGCAAAATCGGTCCATTTCATCACATGGACATCTGACGGTTCTGCCCACTCGCCATATGCCTGCCCGGTATTCACGATATACTTTCTGTCTTCTCCCTTTACCGGATTTTTTTCTGACAGGATCGCATTTTTTCCACACCGTTTCAAAACAAACCCTGCATACTTTTTCATTGCCTCATAGTTATCCGATAAAATCTGTTCGTCCCCATAGATTTTATAAAAACGGTATGGGATCATAACTCCTGCATCTGCCCAGCCGCAGGAACCGTTCATCGGACGCATATAAAAATCGGTACCGCCTTCCGGTGCGATCTGCGGAAGCTTTCCGTTCTTTTTCTGCCAGTCTAACAGATCACGCTCGTATTTTCTTGCAAAAGGGGCATAATCTAAAAGATAAGCTGCCGTATTAAAGAAAATCTGTGCATCCCCGGTCCATCCATGCCGCTCCCTGGTCGGACAGTCTGTCGGGATATCTGCGGAATTGTTTTTTGCAGACCAGAGTGTGTTTTTTACAAACTGGTTTAACAGAGGATTGGAGCTGTCAAACTGTGTCATCTGCTTCATATCTGAATATAAAGCGATCGCGGTAAAGTCTTCTGGTTTTATATCAACATCCGCTTCCACAAGCACATATTGGAAACCAAATATTGAAAACGTTGTCTTATAATGGTTTACGCCTTCCTTACAGATATACTCTACCTGCTGCAGCGGTGATGTTTTTTTCTTATTACTTACCTGAATGTTCTTCTGGGTAAATTCACCCTGTTCATCAAACATTTCCCCAAAACGCAGGAATATGCGCTGTCCCTTTTTTGCCTGTACCGTAAATTCCACATAACCTGCTATATTCTGGGAAAAATCCAATACTGTTTTTCCGGAAGGTGTTTTGATCACCGTTGGTTTAAAATGTTCATGCTCCCGGATCTCCACATTATTTGCAGACGTCGGTATAACTTCACAGACTGTTTCTTTTGCTTTTCCTGTAAAAGATGGTTCTTTCGCTGCATTTACAACTTCGCCATCCTTATTATCAGCAAAGCAGATCGGACCGTCATTGCTCCAGGAAAAACTTCCATCGGTACCAATTGTCTGTACCGTACCGTCTTCTGCTGTAAGTTCTAGCTGCGCGATCACTTTCGTTACGGAGCCATAGTAGTTACGCATTCCCCACGCTCCGATACAGCCCCGGTACCAGCCATCTGCCAACTGGATCGTTAAGGTGTTTTCCTCCTCTTTCAACAGGCTTCTGATATCGTACACCTGATACTGGATTCTCTTTCTATAGTCTGTTATTCCGGGTGCAAGAATATAAGAACCGATCCGTTCTCCATTTAGCCTTGCCTCATAAACGCCGCAGGCCGTAATATAAGCACGCGCTTTTACGATTTTCTCCGGTTTTAAAACCTGCAGCTTGAACTTTTTTTCAAAACAGTCAACCGGATAGCGTTCCTTTTTCTTTGGCTGATAGTCACCGGTGATCCATTTTGCTTTCCAGTCTTCCTTCTGTAAAAATCCCATTTCAAAGCTGGCTTCCTCGCTCCATAAGCCCTCTGCTCCATTTTCATCCCAAAGGCGCACTTTCCAGATCACATGTTCCCTGCTGCAAAGCTCTTTTCCTTCATATGGGATATGCGTCATTGCATCCGATTCCACTTTCCCGGTATCCCAGACGATGCTGTTTGCATCATTCACTGCATAGATCTGATACGCACTCTGCTTTACCCCATCTTCACAGTTCCAGAAGAATCTTGGTTTTCGGATGTCAATCCCCAATGGGTTCTTTAAATATTCTGTCCGCAAGTTAACTGCTCTCATAGTTTCCGTTCTCCTATCCTTCGCTTTATTCCTAACTTCTGATAAAATGATAAATTTCTTCTGCCGCAATTACTTTATATTTTCCGGTAAATACATGTGGCTGTCCTTCATAAACGATATAGGTACATTTATCCTTCTCTTTTTCATTATAATAAGCTGCCAGTTCATCTGACATTTCCAGTGGCACGATCACATCCTTTGTTCCCTGAAGCAGCAATACCTTCTTTTCATAATTTCTGACATCATGTTCCGCTCCTTCTATCATTGCTTCCGGTACAAGATTGATCGCCGGATACTGAAGTATAATTCCTTTGATATCTTCACTGTGAGTTACAGATGCCGAAGCCACCGTTGCTCCGCCCATACTGCTTCCCAACAGGTAAATATTCTCTGTATCAACGAAATCCATCTTCTTTACCTGCTCGATCACTGCATTCAGATCTTCTGTCTGCTGAAGCACTTTCTTCTCATAAGAGTCATCTACACCTCTTGGCACATCATGAAACCATTTCGTTCCCTTTGGTCCCGTGCTACGCTTTGTCCATCCGTAAAAATCAAATGTATAGCAGGCAATTCCACTTTTGGCCAGTGATTTTAACGTTGTCATATCTGCCTTGTAATCACTTTCTGCTCCATGTGCAAAAATAACAGTTGGAAATGTTGTCTGTGTCTCGCTCTCCGGTATCAATGCGACACCATATAAATCAATATCATCATATTTTACATGAATCTCTTTCTTTTGATAATGGTAGCTTTTTTCGCCCACACATTTTGAAATTCCAATATAGTGATACAGACAGATCCCTGTGATAACTGCCAGAAGGATCACTATGCCCACAATCACTTTGATTACCATTCCCTTCTTACCTCTCATATTTACTCATTCCTTTCCAGCTCATTTAACACAGGTACAATATAGTCTTTGCACCATAAGAGTTCGCCTTCATGATTCAAATGGATTCCATCCTTGCGGAACAGATCATCCCGATAATTTTCACCATCGAATGTCATTTTCTCAGCATCCACAAAATACAGATAATCCGTGGTCTTTGCATAATCCTTTAATGCCAGATTTATCTTTTGTGTCAGCTGTGTATACTCACTTCTTCCCGGCAGCAACAAGCCGCTCATTATCACGATTTTAGCTTCCGGTAGATTCTTATGGAATGTTTCATACATTTCTTTTTTATATTCCATACACTTTTCTACTTTTTCCTCGTCGGTGCCTGACATATGAACATAGTCATTGGATCCGGTCTGAAGTACGACCACTGCAGGCTTATATGGATACAAAACCCGGTCTGCATACTCTGTCAGATCTTCATCAGTACTTCCTCCAAATGCATGATTCTGTACTTTATAACCATAACTCTCCAAATCCTCATCCAACTGATCCCACAAAGAAAAATTAGATGCACCATAAAAAATAATCTCATCAGTTTCTGATGTATTATATTTTTCTTCAATCCTGCAAATATCATTTTCCCATGTATGAAGAAATCGAAATGGTCCCCAGTTAATCTTCCATCCTGTAATTGCCAGACCTATCACACTTGCTAATCCTGTAACTCCAATGATTCCTGCTATTATTTTTCCTGCCTTCATATTTTGTCATCTGCCTTTCTTATTTTTCTTTAGACAATTTCTTTTTTTGTCTGCTCTTTTAATTCAAGTCGAACGTCCGTGAGACTTGGTGCGTGATTCCATTCAGCGAAGCTGACATATTCCATACAGAATCACTGTACATCCTCGCGGAGCGTTTATCTCAGTCTTCTTGACTGAGATAAAACTCGGTGAAATCTGCCTTACCTCTTCCGCAATATTGGAAAATAAGTGTGTGGCTTCCTTTTTCAGGGCATATTTCTATTTCACACATGGATTTTTTTATTATTCCTAGCAGCTTTTTGGGTGCTTCATCTGCATATACCTTCCAATACCCAGAAGATGATCCGTTTTTATAATCCATTTTCAACGCATAGCGGTTTCCGGAAAAATCAAATTTGCGGATTCCAACAATTGTCCCATTTTGAATGTTCGTTATAAATATCGTTCCATTCTGCTCTGTTATTTTAGGATCATTCCTTCCAAACGGATTTCCGACCATCTTCATGTGACCATTACTGAGGATGCATGCCATTGCTGCCGGATACCAGCCATCAGGTTTTATGCTTCCTCCATACAGTCCACAGGATGAGACCGGAACCTGCGGGATACTTCCATCTGCCAAGATTTCAATCGGTTCTGCACATGCCTGTCTGCTGAAATTCGTTCCGTTTGTCTGTCTGTGATAAAACACATACCACTGTCCGTTAATGCAGACAATGCTTCCGTGATTGTTCCCTGTAGCTGCAATCCGTTTCTTTGGTTTTCTGCCCTTATAACCAATATCTCCATTGGAAATGAGCACTCCACGATATACAAACTCACGATCCGGATATTTACTTGTGGCATAACATAATTCGTGCCCCTTCTGTGAAGAATAAATGAAATAATAGGTATCCTTAATTTTCCGGATCGAACTTGCTTCAAAAAAAGGATGCTGTTCCCACATAGTACCTTTTGTGACATCCGGTGTGATCTTTACCGGTTCTGAAATAACTGTGAGCATGTCTTCCGATAACTCCACATGTACTGCCCCATTGATTCCCCCACAGCACGCTTCTATTTCCTGTTCTGTTTTTCCATATATTCCAGCTTCAATACGATTCATCATTTTGCGAAATAAAAATGATTTATAATTAGCAAAGCCATATCCTGCCCCATAATACAGACGGATCGTTCCGTCATCATTGATCACTGCCGGATCAAATGGCACATATTTTAGCCAGGGATTTCCGTTGCGATCCCTGACTGTTCCGTAAAACTCAAATGGTCCGTCCGGATGATCAGCAACCGCCGCTTCCATTGGTCCGTTATATCCGCCATCTCCATTTTTTCCGGCCATCGCATAATACAGATAATATCTGCCGTCATTTCCTTTTACACAATCCGGTGCAAACATATACGGTTTTTCTTCTGTCCAGTTTTTATCCTGTTTTGCGCGGTAAGAAATTCCTTTGCTGCTCCATTGGGTAAGATCATGTACCGATGCAGAATAAAATTGATAATCTCTGGCACAATACGTTGTTCCATTTGCCTCATCATGTGACCCATACAGATAAATTCTGTCATCAAACACATGTGGTTCTCCATCCGCAATATATTCATCTAACGACAAAAATGGTGAAAATTTGCTTCGCATCTTCTTAGCGTCTCTTTTCTTTTTT
>CAKRLC010000048.1 GCA_934358955.1 uncultured Roseburia sp.
GATAATTTGAAGTTATCCTGCGTTGAGTTTTGATAATACTATTATACACCCATTTTTCTTCAAAATCAACATGATCTCGCAGATTTTTCCAAGAAATTCATCGACACTATTCGACAAAAAGCGTATTACAATATATAATAGAATTATTCCCAAACGAAGGAGTAGCTATCATGATAAACTTAAACCTGCAAATAGAACGATTTCTTAACTACTGCATGTCCAGAAAAGCTCTGAATGAAAAAACCATTAAGGCTTACAGAATCGATCTTAGACAATTCTCTGAATATACAGACAATACATTTTCCAAAGAAACGATTTGCCAATACATCGACATGCTTCACGAACGATTCAAGCCCAAGACAGTAAAACGGAAAATCGCTTCCATAAAAGCCTTTACCCACTATCTTTTGATTCAAGAAATTATCGAGATCAATCCATTCAACAAAATTGATGTTTCCTTTCAAGAACCTACAATTCTTCCCAAAACGATCCCCCTCAATATAATCAACAGTCTGCTAACGTGTGCTTACAATTCATTTTCACAGGCTGAAACAGATTATCAAAAACGCTGCACGACTCGTGACATTGCAATTCTTGAAATTCTCTTTGCAACCGGAGCCAGGGTATCTGAAATTTGCAATCTGACACCCACATCTGTAGATTTGACAAATCACACCATCAAGATTTTCGGAAAAGGTTCTAAAGAACGGATGATACAGATTGAAAATACCGATGTTTTAAGGGCGCTTCAATCTTATTATGACCTATTTCAAGAGGACATAAAGACGTGTGGATTCTTCTTTGTCAACAAACTGCATCATCGTCTCACTGAGCAATCAGTTCGTGAAATCATTCGAAAATACACAGCTATGACAGGGTATGATATACATATCACGCCGCACATGTTTCGTCATTCATTTGCCACTTTGCTTCTTGACGAGGATGTTGACATTCGTTACATACAGAAGCTATTGGGGCACAGTTCCATCACAACCACACAAATTTATACCCATGTTGCTATGGCAAAACAAAAAGAAATTCTTTCTGTCAAGCATCCAAGAAATAAGATAAGGGTTAACGCAAAATAATATACAATTATCTTCAGTTGTAAAAACATGTGCCATCAAACGCTTTCAAAAGCATCCTCATAAACATATAGTCCTAAAATTCTAAAAAAGATCATAGCTACAAACAAATTCTGAAGCAGTGCATAGAATTATTTAATATTTATGCTGATAAAATCAAATAATCACATATGCTCAACTAATCAACTATTTACTCTGAAATAATCCTCTGCCTGTACAATCGTATTCCAAATCTGCTCATCCTTACAGGGATTGATATAATCATCATCAGAAAGCACGCCATACACAGCTTCAAGCTTTTCTTTTACTATCTTTGCATATGAATACATATTACTTTCATAACGTTCCTGCTTCACTCCTCGGTTACGCATTCGCTGCTGAGAATGATTCATTCGTTCCAAATGATGCATTTGCACAGAACGTCTTGATACAGTTATCTGTGCTAAAAGCTTTTGCATTTCATCAGATAACTTTACCGCCTCTTCATACTTCTCTACAGCATCCTTCGCAGTATCTATCTTCAATTGATCTTCATAAGAAACTCGATTATTTCTGTTTTCCGATATATCACGAAGCTGATTTACTGTTTCTTTCAACTCGTTTAGAGAAGCAGACCTTTCTGCAATATTGATATTGGATTCTATCACTCCGATATTTTCAAGAAGCCGATTATCCATTTCATCGAAATCAGGCAAAGATTCTCCAAATTCCTGCATATAAGCATCCTGAACAAAATGCATCATTTCTGTATTTCGCTCCAATACATGAGCCGCTTCAGATATATCAAACTTCTGATCATGATACTGAACACAATTCCTGTAGCGCTCTTTTAGATAAACATTAGATACAACGCCGTTTTCCAGATCCTTTACATCTGGTTCTATTTTCTCCATCATGTTGTCAGAAATGACCTCTCTTCCCTTCGCCGAATCCTGCATCAACGTTTTCTGTACTGACCATTCATGACTGTATTCCTTTCCAAGCGCAACAAAGTCAATACTTAACTGCATATACAATTCACTTGGATTCGCTGATAATCTTGCTGCTAATCTGCGAATGAAGAACAAGGATGCAACCGATGTGATGACACCCTTTACAAGCTGAAGTACCCCTTCACCGAGCATTCCGGCAAACTGCACTGCTGCCTGAGCCACTGAAAGTGCTGCTTCTGCAACATAAATAGATGCATAAAGCACTCCTTTTGCAATTTCATATCCTGCTATTTCACATCCGATAATCGGCGCATAAAATATTTTTTTGAACCATCCCATATTGCGGAGTCTATTCCTGCATGCATCTATCTGATGATCCAGGTATGAGATTTCATCGTACAATTTCCGTACCTTTGTTTTTGCATCTTCCAGTGATTGCGTTGCGTCATTAATTTTCTTTCTGCAAACTTCGATCGCATGATTCAATCGATCTTTTACCTTTGTCAGTGTTTCTTCTAATTTGTATGTATCAAAAGAAAACTGAAAATCAAAGTTCAACGATTGAAAACTCTGATAGTTCACATTCAAAGAAAGATGCGTTGTCATGCCCCAGAATGTACTTTCCAGATTGATAATGATCAAGCCTTTTTGATAATACAATTGTGCCTGTTTTTCCGTCAATCCAGCTATTGATATTTTACCGTCAAAATAAAATGACACATCATTTTGAGATGCTTGCAGATAAAATGCAACGCCTTTCGCTGTCGTATCCAGAAATTGTGACAGAACGCTGTTTTCCGGAATTGGGATAGGATTTTCCTGTTGAAAATCAGAGGATGTAATTTTGATTATTCCCAAATCAATATCCGACAGCATGCCAAACGCCAGTGCACCTTCCTGCTGACGGAATGAAAACAAAACTTTCAAAGACAATTGAAACACACAAATTTTTGCACAAAAGAATATTCCCGCACTGACAACCATGCCGTTACCAATTGTGAAGGGTTCTGCCACATCTGAATAATAAAATTGTGGACGCAGATACAAAACACCGTCTGCATCCACATAATAATGACGCATTCTATATTTATCCACAAGCGCATATCCATCATCCTGCGGTATTCGTCCTATAGAAATTGTATTTACATCAATCGAAAGCTGAGATGCCGTAATATTATCATTAAAAAATGCTGCAATCTGCGATAAATCAGTCTTTTCAAACCATTCCATCTGAAATTTATTTCTACATTCAAAATCAAAGTAGTCGATAGAAATAATATCAAGTGCTTTGATACCTGGAATCAAAAGACCCGTGATGTTTTCAATCAAATCCGATATGGAAAGTCGACTGGTAGCAAAACATAATAATTGCGGTTTTAAGATTCCATCGTATGAAAACTGCATCGCCGCAAATAGATGCAACTTTCTTAAATAAATTTCACCGACAATGCCAAATGTCAACCCCTTGTTATATCCAATTGTAAGAGAAGTGTTTCCGAGGTAAAATGCACCGAAAAGATTGATTGGTTCTTTCGGAATGGCAGATGCCGACAGCATCAGTGAACTGGAAGATAATTTACAGTCAACGCAAAAAGACATTTCGGAAATTGCCATTAACTGAAACATCCCGGAGGCCTGAAAGATCGTGTCAGCTTTACCAGTATCCAGTTCCAGAAATAATTCTTGTATGCTGATAATGTCATTAGAGATCTGTGGGACGGAAAGTACAAAATATGCGCCTTGCTGTCCTTTTCCCGCGAAAAAGGACAGATTTTCTATACCAAGCAGCTCATGAAAAAACAGGTCCAGCAGCCCATTGCATTCCTGTGAAAAGTAATATTCGGAATACAAACAAAAACTGTTTTTTTCGTAGAATCTGGAAGGAGGCAGCAATGTTTCCGTATTATGAAAAGTTTCTAACAGCCTGCCAATATTGACCGGCTGCAATCCTTTGGAAATATACAGATAAAAATTATCAATGCCAATCAGACGCTTGGCATTTGCGATAAGTTCTGCAACGAACCCTGAACTCTCTTGTTCTGAAATTTCACATAAGAATCCGCTGCCAGAGTAACTTCCATCTGAATTTTTTAATCGAATCGCTGTAACACGGAACGACTGCATATCCACAAAAAACATCTCATGATCATAAGCATAACTGAAACGCAATTCAGCAGATCTATGTGTCAGAAAATCCGGAAGAAGTGTGTGTAATTCATCAGACAGCTTAGAATCAATCAATGCAACGATTGCAGTCATATCAGCATTGTTGATATTCAAATTCCCTTGAAAACAGCTTTCGCCATGCAGTACACTGTATGATGCCGCTGCTTCATAGCCCAGTATCGTTCCACGAACACCAACGCTCATGGAAAATGTTTTTTCTTCCATTGAATTCACCATATCGGATTTTTTCATCAATTAAAATGAATCAGGTGTTATCAATGCCATTTTTTCCAGCACAGTCTGACGCTGCGTATTCCAGATATTGAAGCTTAAACTGTCGATCTGGAATATCTTGATTTCCTTTGGAATCAAACCTTCTGCATTGATTTGCAGTGAAAGTGCGTATTCGACTGTCTTTTCTTCCGTTTCGCCGTTTTTCTTTGATTCAATATTCAAGAAGAGCATTTTCAAGCAGAACTTGACAGAATCAAAATCAATTGCATTCACAACCTGAGGATCTTCCTCTTCTGCAATCTTGCTCTTAACATCATCTTCAGAAAGAGCGCCTTCGCCTGCCATGCCGTTAAACTGACCAATCATTTCCTTCAGTGTAAGCTGTACGTCATTGGAAACATTCGCAGGTGCCAGGAAAATCTGATAGCCGTCTGCTGTCTTTTTGTAATAGGAACTCAGATCTACTCCCATAAATGTAAATTTCAATCCCACGGATAACTGTACCTTTTCTGTTACTTGTAAATTTTTCATATGAATTACCTCCATTCATTTTCCGATCCAACTCATTCTAGCCGCTTTTACCGCACACCTCAATTGTATATTTTTTCCTGGTCCGCTGCTGTTACAACCTCTGCATAATGGAACTATATAAAATTCCTCATCGGGCTGCAAAGCCTGTGTAGGCTGTGATAAGACAACATGCGCTCCAACGAGATCATCTGGATGGCTTGATGTGCAATGCTGATTGCAGCATTGTCCGCCAATTTGTATTGTACTGGAGCCAGTTAACACTTCCCATGCATTAATCATCGTTGAATCGTACTCAATTCCTTCGTATATCACTTTATCTCCTGAACTACCTATTGCATTATACAAAGGCAGTCCATATCCTAACACCTCAACTTCCACATATTCCGATTTAAGTTCCATATTGTTTTCTTTGTTCATAATGCTTTCCTTTCATAATGTCAATTTAAAAACGTGCAGTAGATTATATTATCCTGCCATATACCTTTTTGATCATATCTGCAAAAGTGAATTTCCCTGATACTATATCATTTAGAGAATTGTAATCATTGCTATCAATTTTGCCATCATAGTTAACATCAGCGTTCACAAGATTAATACTTGAATTTCCACCATTCAGATAATTGTTTAATATGGAAAGATCTGAACTGTTTGTAACACCATCCATATTCACATCGCCCCTGTTATAATTGGACTTATAACACTGCGCTAAATAAGCCTCACTCTCTTGACTAACAACTCTTGTACCATCTGCATCACAATAGTAACTATATGTACCAGGAATAATATAACCATCATACTGCCCTTCAGGAGTCCCATTATACCATTCATTTTGATATGTCATAGCAAATGATTCTGGGTTTGAATTTGTGCATTCCACAAAGTACCATTGATTATATAACTTTATACCTACTAATGCATGCCCAGGAGCGCTGATAAGCTGAACGTCATCCTTTGTAAAACCTGATTTTAGTAAAAGCAAAATATAAGATCTTGACATACCGGCACAAGCACCTTTTCCAGAAACAAGTGCATATGCTGTTTGAGGCATAGAATAAGAAGCATCATACCGAATGAGATTGGACGCCAACTGGCTGTGAATATATTTTGCAACTTCATATTTCGCATTTTCTTTTGCATTGCCAGATAGTCCACTAATATTCCAATTCACATTTGCAGATTTACTTTTCAAATTATTGTATACTTGGGTTACTTTGGCATCCACATCTGGTTTAATTAATTTCGCACCGCCTATACAGTATTGAAAATGAGAAATGAATTCTCTATCTGCCATATCAGCAGGAACCGTAATATCAGTAAGATTATTACATCCAGTAAATAAATATCCTCCGCTCTGCGCACATGAAACGTTTTTAGAGACTGTTAATTTCTTCAAATTGGCACAACCATTAAACGACCAACTTTCCAGGGTTGTAATATTATTGGACATGATTACCTGATATACATTAGAACTGCTAAATGCTCCTGTTGCAATTTTGGTAACATTTCTTCCTAAAATTGTATCTGGGATTGTAACTGTTACATTATCACTGGCATTAGCGTTTGCATTATATTTTGTTATTGTTGCATTGCGATCTTTTATAGGAATCTCATAATCCAATCTGTATTGTGAATTGTTTACAGAGCCTTTAATTACAGTATCAAGATGGTAATTAAAGTGGTCGATGAACGTCTGATCTATCATATTTTCAGGAACATATACAGTTTCGATACTAGTGCTATTATAAAATAAATAACCACCAGATTTTTCTGAACTCAAATTTCTGGATAATGTTACCGTTTTTAAGTTCGAACAAGTAGAAAATGAATAATCACCCAATGAAATTACAGTATCCGGCATTACAATAGACGATATTCCATTGCAACAGTAAAAAGCAAATTTTCCAATTGATGTTACATTATACCCATTAATAGTACTTGGAATTATAACTCCTACAGCTGATGCACTCGTAGTTTTTGTAAAACTAGTAATTTCAATCTGATGATCTGAGATTTTATAGTCCAGCTTATACGCTGAAGTAACTGATGAACCTTGTACCACAGTATTAGTATAATAATTAAAGTGATCAACGAACGAAGGATCTGCCATGTTTTCGGGAACATTTACAATTTCAATATTTTTACTTTTATAAAACAGGTAACCGCCTGATTTTTCTGAACTCAAATTTTTAGATAACGTCACCGTTTTTAATTTTGAGCAATTATAGAAAGAATAATTTCCTAAAGAAACAACCGTATCAGGTATTATAACAGAGGATATATCTTTTCCACTGAATGCGTATGCACCAATTGATGTTACACTACATCCATTGATTTTACTTGGAATTACAACACTTACAGATGATGCACTGGATGTCTTTGTAAAATTGGTTATCTCAATGTTATTATCCACCGTTTTATAATTTAATTGATATCCAGAACCTATATAGGTTGCCTCTACATCAGCTGCCGATACCTCAATAGAATTCATTCTTATTATGGGATTTTCAGCGAAAGTCATACTGCATGTCCCTAGGACTGTAACCGCAAGGATTGCTGCTAATTTTTGTGATTTCATTTTAAATTCTCCTTAATTTAATTGTATATTAACAGACATTTATCTGTTATAAGCAATATTTCGAATTAAAACTCGTCCGGTTACCTAAAGCTCTATAAAGTTTGTAGCAATAAACAAAATTGGAATCAAATATTTGTCTATTTTGCTAAATATAGCCATTCTAGTATAATTTTAGCATAAAATACTTTTTTCACACACTTAATGTATCATAAAAACAAAAAAATCAATACTTTTGCACTAAATGGTCGTTTTTCAGCATTGTTTGGTCAATTTTCACCATATTTTACCATAATAATTCTATTTAAGATCTATTTCAAGAAGACGTAAAAACGTGTGGGTTCTTCTTTGTCAATATGTCAATGGCTCTCTATAACATATAATATATAATCCTAAAAACAGTCAAAAAAGTTACGGTTTTTAAAAAATTCTATCAATTATGTATTAATGCACAAAATCGAAATCAAGTATTTGGTTGTTTTGAAAACAATTAGCTGTAAATAAAATTATAGCATAAAATGTCAAAATTGGTATGAATCAGACTTTTTATATACTCAATGTACCATAAAAAATCAGAAAAATCAACCATTTTGCACTAAATGGTCATTTTTTTACGTTAAATGGTCAATTTCAACTATTTTCTAATATATATTCATCGATTAACCTCAAATATTCCTTTTCCTCCGACTCAATGACATCCATCGCAAACTGTTCTGCATCGCAAACAGAATTTTTCAGTATCTCAAATCCTACCGCAGCAGTAAACACATCCACGGTCACTTCTTCCGATTGGTTGGAGAAAATTTCAATCTGAAATCCGTTGCAATCACTGATACTCCCGTCTTTTCTCTCCCTCTGAATATTTTTCAAGGGCGTAATTTTTACATAAAATCCATGATACAGCATCAAAATATCTCCATTCCGAATTTAGATTCAAACTCCATATTTTCCGCTAGAACCGCTTCTTCAAACGCAGTTTCCAGATATCTTGTGTCCAGTCCGTTTTCCTTGTAGCCTTGCTTTATTATGCCGTAGTACTGCTCTGTGGGAGCTTCAAGCGGCGTATCTCCGTTCATGATGTAAACCATCGCTTCAACAGTTTCTCCGTTAAGTTCAAGAGAAATATTCTCCTTGCGATAATACTTCGGCTCGCCTTCGTAACGATCTAAAAATTTTTCATCCTGCGAATCAAGCTCCCATAAAAGCACAGGAACTTCACTTTCCTCATTCGGTTCAATCGTGGCATGATGCCTGAACTGCAACTCATAGCCCTTTAGCATGGCTGTTCCTGCAACTGTTGAATGCGGGCACCTATATGCCATTTGTTCCAAATTGATGTTGCTGCCGTAAGCTGCATATAATTTTTTCGCCATAAAAAGCTCCTTTACATTGATATGGAAAAGTCCATACTTTCCTCAAATTCTTCTTGCTCGTAATCTTCCTCAAAATCGTCCACAGCGGCTTGCTCCACTTCATCGGGTAAACTCTCACATTGCTCCAGAACTTCGCTTACAGGATGCTCATGAGCTGCGATACGCTCTTCTTTCAGCCGTTCTCGCTGAGCAATTGCATCTTCGGGATGCCGCCATGAAATACATCCGTCCAGATGCGAAATCAGGTGCTTGCGGCAATTGCGGAATTCCTCACCGTTCAGTCCAAGATTAATCAGCCAAACCCTTGCACTGTACCTCAGATTATCGCTCTCTGAAATGTGCGGCGAACAGAATTTTTTCGTCAGCGCAGCATTGGAAATGGCAAGCGCAAGAGTCACATAAGATCTAATAACTCCGGCGTGCAATGAACTATTGCAGGCTCTCATCTTCCAATGCCCATTAGCAAAAAAACTATGTAAATTACAAGCTTTATAGCGAGTGGAACTGTAATGATGATGCACCTCATCCATATCGCCTCTATACCACAATTTCTGGATTGCTTCGATAGTTTTAGGTTTCTCTTTGTTCAGCATTTCCAGAAAATCTCTGTCCACCTTCTGGCAGTAAGTTTCTCTCATAGGCGATACCTGAAGCATATCAAACAAGAAGTTTTCCTTGCTGGCAAAAATGTTCACCAAGTTTCGCAAACTCTGCGCCGTATAAGGTGCACCGTCTACATGAATGTGAATACCGCAATTGTACTGTGCTCCGGTCACACCGTCAGCGCTTCTGACCGCCCGGACAATTTCCTGCAACAGTGGAATATCGCTATATTCCAGCACCGGTGTGACGATTTCCACGGCATACTCTCTTGACGCATTACCGCCGTTTTTGTCCACACGCCGAATGCTGGAATCATAAACAACTGCCCATTTTCTGTCCTTGCTATCACAAATATGATACTTATCGTAACTGCCGCCAAAGTGCTCCGGCACGCTGTCAAATACTCTGCCGATTGCCCTTGCGGCTGCGTTTCTCGTCAATCCGGTACACTCAATTTCCACGCCAAATTTTTGCGTTTTAATCCCGTCAAAATTTCCTGACAAATTCTCATCTCCCATGAAAAAACGACCTGCAATGCAAGCCGTTTTTCTTGATATTTCGTTATTTTTCCATCTGTGCTTTTACTTCCACGCCGCCCTTGAAAACGATCAGTAATTTCTCTTTCGACAGCACTTTCACGCAATCAATCAGCTTGCGGACAATCACATTGTCAAACACTTCAACCTGAAAGTTTTCATGTGCCAGCATTTCCATGGCAGAATCGATTTTATTCTGCGTATCCGTTGAAATCTCTGCATTCTTTCGGAGTTCCGAAAGCTTTTCATTTATCTCTTGTTCCTCTGCATGAATTTTTTCAAACTCGCAGTCCAGCTTATTCTCATCACATCCGCCGCCAGTAATCAGCGATATCAAGTCGTTTCGGGCTTTATCTAAATCCTTCAGCCGCTGTTCCAGATTCAAAATTTCCTGTTGGTTTTTGCACTCTAGAACCGAGCCGATATTTGCTTTCAAAATTTTAGCAATCTCATCTCCACAGCCGAGATATTCGTTCACTGCTTTCAGAATCGCTCTATGCAACTTGTCCTCATGAATGGTCGGCGATTCGGAACAATACTTTTTCCCATGATCCAGACGGCTGATACATCGCCAGACAATCTGCTTTTTACCGCCAGCCGTCCATGTACACCGACGATATGGCGTGCCGCAATTGCCACATATCAAAAGTTCGGAAAGCGCGTATTTACTGGAATATTTTCCTTGCTCGGTAGTCGTTTTATCGCTGATTTTACGCTTACTGGAACGCCTTGCAAGTTCTTGTTGAACACGGTTGAACGTGTCCCTATCAATGATTGGCGCATGATGTTTTGTCACCAGATACATGGGACGTTCACCGTTATTTTTCACAACCTTTTTGGTAATGCAGTCAGCAGTAAATGTTTTTTGCAGAAGCACATCGCCCACATATTTTTCATTTTTCAGAATGCTTTTGATGTTGGATTCGCTCCAGATCTGATTGCCCATGGCAGTCAGTTTCCCTTTAGATTCAAGAGCATTCTTTATCCTTGTGAAGCTCAATCCGTCCAGAAATAATTTGTATATCAAATGGACTGTTTCCGCTTCATCAGGAACAATTTCCGGCTTGCCATCTGCACCTTTCTGATATCCCAGAAACTTGGAATATTGAAACGCCACCTTGCCTTCTGCATAAGCTTTTTGCTTGCCCCAGCTGACATTCTTACTGATGGACTCACTCTCCGCCTGAGCAAATGAGCCGTACAGAGCAATCATAAATTCACTTGTCATGGTCATTGTGTTGATGTTTTCCTTCTCGAAGATGACGCCGATTCCAAGGTCTTTTAATTGCCGCACATACTCCAAGCAATCCACAGTGTTTCGGGCGAATCTTGATATTGACTTGGTAATCACAATGTCAATTTTCTGCTTTTTACACAGCCGTATCATTTTCAAAAATTCCGGTCTTTTCTTTGCTTGAGTGCCGGAAATTCCTTCGTCGGCAAATATGCCAGCCAGTGTCCATTCCTTTTTGCGATTGATCAAATCCGTATAATATGCGATCTGAACCTGGTAGCTGTTTTGCTGCTCCTCCTGTTCCGTCGATACACGACAGTATGCCGCCACTCTAAGCTGATGGTATTTATCCCTGTTTTCCGTAGTTTGCGGCTTTGCAGGAATTACCCTGACATTGGGCGCTGTGGTCATTTTGCATCTTCCTTTCTATGATATTTTTGATGACAACGCCATTGATAAATTCGATTTCAACGGTGCAAAAATGGCTTACCAGAATCCGTGAAATACAGGATTGCAGTAAGCCAATGTCAAGCGTATTCAGTTGTTCATGACTTGCAAGAACTTCTCGCAACTGCGTTGTTTTCTGCGGTTTATTGCTGTAGGTACAGCAGTCATATTTCAGTTCTGCAAGCTTGCATATTTCTTCTTTCGCACTTTCAAAATCAACATCAGGAGTTTCCATCAAGCGGCTGATTTCATTCTGCTGACGGGTTATCTCAATACTCGGCGTATATCTGCTGATTTCTGCATCAGCATCAAGCAAATTGGGATTTGCAATCACTGTATTCAGAACAGCGACGATTATTCCAATCAGCATCTGATCTGTAATTCTGTGGCTGAATCGTGAGCATTCCGGATTGCGGCAGTCCCATTTTTCAGAGTGCGTATTGCCGCCGATTCTTGAAATCCGATGACCGCATTCCGCACAATATGTAAGACTGCGGATTGCCTGAAGCTCCTCAGAAATCTCGACGACTGTAGTCGATTTAATTTTCTTCCGCATATTTGCTCTGCAAAACATATCTTCATCAATGATTGCAGGATAGCCGTTTCTGCCCAGATACTTTTCATTTTCCAGAATCCGCTTTATCATGTTTTTGTTCCACACAAAATCGATGCCATTGTAAGGAATGCCTTGACTACTCATCCAATTTGCAATGGCAAGCAGGGAACTGCCGTTCAAGTAAGCCTGAAATATATTCTGCACGGCTTTACTTTCCGTTGGCTTTGGCTGAATTTCTCCGTTCCGCATCATGTAGCCAAATGGGATTGTTCTGTTTTTCATATATTTTACACCAGCCTTTCAGTAAATTTCAGACCGCCGTACAGATGGAATTCCAGTTCATTCTGGTTAATCACAATAATTTTCTCAACCAGACTTTCGAACATGATCTCATTGAATTCCGTCATCAGCTCCATGCCGTTTTCAATGATTGAAGCGATATCCTTGATTTGATCTATCATATCGTCCTCATCATCGGAGCGCACGATTTTATGCTGTTCACGGCTGAGTTTGTTAATCTTGGAATTGAGTTCAGCAATTTGCTCAAGGTACTTTGCTTCGTCCAGAAATCCTTTTGTTTTCAGCCGGGCAAGTACGTGATTCTGCTCCTTAAGTTTGGCGATTTCCTTTGCAATCTCCATGTACTGCTGATTGCCGCTGAATTTGCGGTTTTTCAGCTCCTGAAGCTGTGAAATTATAGGAAGAAAAATCACGCTGTATTGCGATTTCAGCTTATTGTAAACCCGCATAAACATTTCATAAATTTTTGATTCTGGCAGCCGCTGTCCGCCGCACTTTTCCGCATTCTCATTGTGCGTTCTACACACCCAGTAATATTTTTCACGACAGCGTTTCCTTTTAAAAGTTGCACCGCAAAAACCGCAGATAAGCTTTCTGGACAGCGGATGTTCACAGCATGCAGATTGTGCTTTTTGTCCCCGAATCGCCAGCAATTCCTGCACTTTTTCAAAATCTAACTTATCCACAATGGCGTCATTGATTCCAGAAACATAATATTTTTCATACTCTCCATGATTTATTTTCTTCATATATGGCAAAGTTGTCGTTTTATACGTCTTCTGAAAAACCGCATCGCCAATATATCGCTCGTTCTTCAAAATATATTTTACACTGAAAAATGACCACGCCGATTTACTGATACTGCTTGGAATTTTCAAATCATTCAGTATATTTGCGATTTTCGTAATTCCATAGCCGCTTAAGTACCATGTGAAAATATTTCTGACAATTTTTGCTTCTGTTTCATTGATTTCCAATCGTCCATTGCAGATGGAAAAACCATAGGGCGGACAGGAGATTTTATAACTTCCATCTGCCATGCGTTTTCGATTTGCCCACCGCATATTCTGGGAAATCGACACCGATTCCTCCTGTGCTAATCCGCCCATCAGCGTGATCATCATCTCGTCTGAAATGTTCGCCGTATCGATATTTTCTTTCTCAAAAAGTACCGTAATTCCAAGTGATTTTAGTTCTCGCAGAACGGTCAGACATTCCTTGGTATTCCGTGCGAAACGACTTATTGATTTTGCTATGATACGATCAATTTTACCCCTGCGGCAGTCTTTGAGCATCCGCTGAAACTCCTCACGTTTATCCATTCGGGTGCCAGTTATGCCTTCATCGGCGTATACCGAAACCAGTGTTTCGGTTTTACTGTCGGCAAGGAATTTTTCATAGTACCGCATTTGTGCCATGAACGAATTCAGCTGGTCTGCGGAATCGGAACTGACTCTACAATATGCCGCAACCCGGATTTTCTGCTCCTGTTCTACTGGAATTGTGGGTTGGATTACTGTTACATTTGGATTCACATTAGCACCTCCCATCTGATTTTTTTCACTACATACAATACCACTTTTTCATGAGAAATGGTATCACCAAATCCAACGAAATCACGCCGCCAAAGATGTGCAGAACTGACGAAAGCATTCCTCTTTGTTTAGTGCATTCAGCTGTTTCAATTGTTCCTCCGTCAAAATTTCCTCGGCAAGTAGTTTCTCTGAAATTTGCCGGAGAATCCCATAGGCATATTCAGCTTGTCCGTACTTATGCATCATTTTCTCTCCTTTACGCATTGATATCTGGAACACAAGATTTTTCCCGATCTTGTATCTGCCCAGACGCATTTACGGCAATTTTCACCGTAATGAATTTTCTTTTTTCTATGCAAAATCAGATTTCTGATTTCATCCCAACTTAATTTTTCTTTCAATTTACCACGCTCCATTTTTGATATATAACGCAAATGCAGGAAAAAATGCTCCTGCACTTGCGTTATATCCGCACTGCTGGATTTGATTTGTCTTAGCAAAAAGGCAGTGCGGTATAACTTTAACGTTTTGCCTTCGTCTGATTTCTCAGACGATTTTCCGTGATATTTGCCCCAGGCACCCGTCACGGCGGAACATCGGGAACGATGAACAGCGTATTCACCTCATGGAAATCTCATCCCTCCGGGGTTCTCCCGGAGCCGCCCTCATTGCCTGATTCCCCGACCAAGGGGTGCTGTGACTGGACGGAAGTAGCATTGTCCTCCTGCGTTTCATTGCCGTTCCGGAAAGCTGTTCCGGATTTGGAAGCTGCATATTTTTCGCTCGCTCTTTTGAGGTCGTGGCGTATGGCTTCTGCGGCTGACGGGGTTTATTCCGCCCGCAGGATTCATGTATTCCCGATGCTGTATATTCAATTTTCAAGATACATGAAATTCGATTTTTATCTCCTTTCGCTTGTATAGGGGAAGAAGTCGGGAATTTGATACCCCTTTATTTTATACTTTCTAAAAGTTTGTGCAGATTGCACAGAATTCTATTTTTCTTTTTATTGATATTTTTCTGGCTGATGCCATAGTATGCTGCGCATTCTCGTTCTGTTTTCCCCTCAAAAAACAGCATCTCTATCAGTTGACGATCTGATGCTGATAATAAATTGAGACATTCATAAAGCTTTTCCGTGAAAAGCTTACTTATCACCTCTTTTTCAACGCTGTTTTCAATTCTAAATTCTCTGAAATTCTCAAACGTACCATCATTGCCGCCAATTAACGCTGAAAACTGAATTTCATGCTTATAGAACGAATCATCATTGTCATCCATATTCCATTGTGACCTGTTGTAATATGTATAGACTTCCTCACTGACTTCAATGTCAACATATTCTTTTGAAATTGTATCATAAACACGAACTGTGCTTTTCTTCATTTTCTCACCTCCGTTTGATATATAAGGTTTTAAATCAAACGAAGGCTATGGATATTTGGCAATGCTGCACTGCCATACTTGAAAAAAGGGCATAAAAAACTCCATCCCGCTTTTAAAGCAGAACGGAGTTTCTCCGAAAACAAAAAAGAGTAGGAATCGACAATAGCTTCAAAAGCTGCTTGTCAAACTCCTACTCTATATTTTATATACGTGGTGTCTGTACTAAGTCAGAATATATGATTTTGATTTCTTGACGGCACTTCCAGCATTTGATTACAACCATGCAGGACACATAGTGCTGTGTCAAATTTTCATCTGTCACAATATCAAATAATCTGCCTTTACAGAATGGACAGCGTACCTGATGCTGTGATTTATATTGCCTTTCTTTCACATTTGTTCGTTCACCTCAATTTTAACTACCTAGCTAAAACAACCGCAATAATTTTGCGGATTGCTCCGCAAAATTATTGTTCATTTGTTCAGCTGTTCTATGAATTGTTTCCAATCTTCCTCTGTTGCATTGGCATCACGGGCAGTCCGCAGTGCTTGCCGCACCGTTTCACTGGAGGAAATATATACGGCAATATCAGGACTGATCTGCCTGCTTACCTTTGCATACAGATCGTACAACGTTTCTGTTTCAATTTTGTTCAGACACAAAACCATTGCGATTTTGTCCAGAAGCTCTGTGCTGGGATTCGTCCGGACACCTCGTTCCAATTGAGAAAGATAGGCACCCGAAATCCCAAGCGCTTTTGCAAGCTCCTGACTTTCCATAGAATGCTTTTGTCTTTGTTCGGAAATGAACTGACCGAAGGTTAGATCGTTGGTCATGTTTTTCCTTTTGAGTTGATTCAATCGGTAGAATTCGCTTGAAGAAGCTGATCTTTCACCTCAGATTTGCGACTAACTTGCGCTTATTGAACAAGTCACCGCACACATATTGTGAATCAACATGCCCCTTTTGACGTTTTCAGCAATTGTCCAGATCACCTCAGAATTGGAAGGCCGACCGAAGGAATGTGGAAAGAAGTGATTCAATTTGTTTTTGTCATAGGTGATTTCAATGGCATAACGTATGGTGTGTTCTATGCTGGCGGCACTTTTGTTGTGTTTTTTCTGATATGGTTTGATACATCTGTATTACATGCTTGGATTTCGAAGTGCTAATAGTGGTATCATCGTCAGAATCGCTCCACATCAACTAAGGTAAATATCATACATGAAATGATCAGTATTTGTAACAATTAATAAAATTTATGATTGCTCATCGAATTCTATCGGATATGGATATTTCCCAGAAATATAAATGTTATAATATTCTTCGCATGTCTTTATAATAAAAATATAAAAATAATAATCCACTTCATTAATACCATCATTTATATCATATCTGCAAGTTCCATATTGTGTGTTTATGTATTGAATTTCATCTTCTTCAATTTCGTATGTTTCTTTTAAGTGTTTTATATTTTGACAAATCTCATAATTAGATGTTTTCTCGTCTGTAATAGAGTCGAATTTTAATGAATAACAACTGCGTTCATCAATCAGATTTGATGATATTGTATACATTATTTTAACTTGAGTAAATGAAGCATATTCGTCACTTGATTCGTTTTCGATTTTTGTACTAACATTTAAAATGTTAGTGGCATCTTTTGAATAATTAATCCCAATTATTGATTCTATATCTTGATAAGTGACAAATCGAATTGAGTAACCATTTGATGATTCATCTATAGAATTTGTGTGCTTATTATTCATTTCATATTTCTTGCAAACAACAGACACTGTACAAACAATTGTTATGACGAAAGCAAATATCACAATAAAAGTAATGCACAATTTCCACACTTTGAATCTATTCATCCTTTCTGCTTCTCCTTGTGGCAGCAATAAGTGCACTCACTCCTTTAAAACTATTGCCTATTGACTTTACTTCTACACTACCAGAAGAATTTTTTGAATATGTGACAAAACCTTTAGATGGAGTAGGAGGACCAATAAACTCATCCGGTAATTTCCGACGAACAGATAAATTTACATACTCATCTGGAATTCCTAGTTGTTTTCTAATTAATGCAAAAATACCTGTAGTTTTTCGTTGTTGTATTCCTCTAAAATGAGTGCCGTCACAAGCCACCATGCAAGAAAAACTATTTGCATTATAAAATCGTTCAGCAAAATTATTGGATGTGTACTGATCTCCAGCACTACATGATAATAAATATACATAATCTGCGTTTTTACTGTTTATATCATCAAGATTTATATTGGAAACGCTATTTGGACTACCATGCATATTAATAATAATTGAATCTTCCTCTGTAGTATTCATTTCGTTCCAATTATTGGTGAAATCAGATTCGCTTGTTATTAAATAAGGATGAACTGTTTGTCCAAATGCCTCGAGTTCCTCAATATTTATTGCAGCAGCTTTTGCTTGATCTTCGCCATAATAATAGTAGTAATCTAGACCCTGAGGATCAGTAAATATAACAGGATTATTAGCGCAGTAAGTATACTTATTCAGACTCAGCGGATCTTCTTTTCTTCCTACGAAAGTATCTCTCGAAATAAATCTACCAGTAGTCGGACTATAGTATCTTGCCCGCAGATAAATCGTACCCGTTTCCGCATCATAGTATTCCCCACAATACCGGAACGCATTCGTATCTGCATCATCAATATTCTGCTCCACACCAAATGCATCGTAGGTATACGACTTTGTGACAGCACCATCTGCATCCGTCAGATTCACCACATCGCCATGGGCATTCTGTGTATAATACTGATAATCCGTCTTGACATTACCGCTCTGCTTGCTGAACTTCGCCAGCAGATTTGTTCCACGAACATAGACCTCGGCATTGTACCAGTCACTTTCGTCCATGTCTGCCACAATCTGCTTGTTTGCATCCCAAATGTGGTTGGTCGTTTTGCCGTTTACTTAATGTAAATAGTTAATCATGGCTCAAAAGTTAAAACTCAAACACTTTTCAAATCAAGAAATCATCAAATTCAAAGATTTTACAAATCACTTTTAATTTATCTCCAGAATTGAGCCAAATTTCCGCTCCTATAAATTCCAATAAATTCATTGGACTCCTGTCGATGCTGTTTGATTTTGCATATTCAACTTGTTCAAGTCTTAAAAGTTTATCATAAATATTTGTCGTATCCATTAAATTACAACAAATTATATGATGACCACTTCCCCAAAACTTGCAGCAAGTCATTTCATAATACAACACGTCCTGAAAACTTAAAGAAGATGGGACTGTCTCCGCACTCTTTTTTTTTATTTCTAACTCTATATATTTTTTTTCGTAATCGTGCTTTATCCCTTTAAATTCAAAATCATGTAAACTAATGTGGTTTATTAAATACGAATTTCTATAATCAACTATCAAATCAACATAACCTCCTTTTTGTCAGCTCATGAAAATTATTATAAAAAATTAATATCCTCTGTACATTGATGCCCATGGTTCTGGCATCACCATGCCTGCCTTAAAATGTGATTCTTCACTTTCATCATGTTTGTTATTCCATTCTGGCATCATGCAATGATAATGCGATCCATTTTTATAGTCCTCATCCCATTCAAATATTGCTGTTTGTTTACAATATCCCCATTTATAAATCATCCCATTCGGTGTTGGATACGGATATTTTTGCATTCCAACCGGATTAAAATCATCAGGATTTTCTGGAAAAATAACAGGGTCATACTTTTTCTTATTTGATGTTATTGTGATATCTTTTTCTTTAACATTTTCCTTTGCCTTTTCAAAAGAATCAGACCACTTGGAAAGATAGGGGTTGGCTGTTGAATCATAAGCTGTAGAAAATTTTGACTTAGTGTTTGATGTTTTCCCATCCATTTCAGGAATTTGCGTTGCTGATTTTATAGTATTTAAGCTATTAAACAAATTTGATTTAATTGAATTTGATGCATCAGTCAGCGATTGACGTGTCTGAGGATTGCTTACAACCTGAGCACTAATTGTTAATGCACATATAGAAATAGCGCCTAAGAGAAGATATCCAAAATAAGGAATTGCAGGATTATGTCCACTTGAGTCCATATACAAAATGGGATTATTTTCACAGTATGTATACAAATTTAAACTCAGCGGCTCTTTGATTTTACCAGCATAACTATCTCGTGAAATAAACCTACCCATACTCGGATCATAATACCGTGCACGTAGATAAATCGTACCCGTTTCTGCATCAAAATATTCACCGCAGTACCGGAACGCATTATCATCCGCATCATCGACATTCTGCTCGACACCAAACGCATCGTATTTGTACGACTTCGTAATTGCACCTGTGGAATCCG
>CAKRLC010000049.1 GCA_934358955.1 uncultured Roseburia sp.
TCAACTTTTGCATACTCAAAAAAGTCTTCTAAATCCATTTCACTCCATTCTCTAATGATTAGTCTATCTGTTTCAAGCACAACACCTGTTAAATCAACATTTGCATTCATAAATCTATCACTCCTCAATCAATCTCGATTGGTTAATTTGTTTTATTATAACACATGTAAATTTGTTTATAAAAAAGAGCAACCGACTTATCTCAATTACTCTCTGTTCATTACTTCCATGATAATAATATCATAACTTCCTTCAAAAAAAGTCTCAATACCGTAGTTATTCCTTATATCAAAAAGAAAGATACGCGTGGTTAGTCCTTCGCTAGTCCATGGTTAGTCTTTTGTTAATTTTCCGTTATCATTCAAATAGAACATACCGTTTTCCCCATAAGCTTACCACTCATTACATTTCAGGTGCTTACCACTCAGACTTACCACTTTTCTTACCACTTTAAGTCACGGTTTTGTGATATTTTACGATACTTTACGAGGTTTTCTCTGTAAACGTCAAATGCCTTCCACCACTTATAAATCAAGCATTTCCACCACTTCCCAGCTCTTACTTTTCTGGGCGAACGCCTAGCGTTCGTCTACAACCTGGAAAATGAAAAATTTCAGATAGTAGCTCTCATCCGCTGCCCACAAAATCGGATGATCCGGCGCCTGCGTACGGAATTCCACCTGGCGGAGTCTCTTATGTGTTGCCTTTGCAGCCTCTTTCACGGTCTTGGCAAGGAGTTCCTGTGTCATGAAGTGTGAGCAGGAACAGGTTGCGAGATAGCCGCCATCTTTGACAAGCTTCAAGCCCTTCATGTTGATCTCACGATAACCCTTGATCGCATTCTTTGTTGCCTCACGGGACTTGGTAAATGCCGGCGGATCCAAAATGACCACATCGTATTTTTCTCCTGCCTGTGCAAGCTTTGGCAATTCATCCAGTACGTTGGCACAGCGGAAATGCACCGTATCCTCCAGATGATTTAATTTTGCATTCGCCTGTGCCTGTCCGACTGCATATTCGGAAATATCAAGTCCTGTCACATCTGCTGCTCCTGCAATCCCTGCATTCAGCGCAAAGGTTCCCATATGTGTAAAGCAATCCAGCACTTTTTTTCCTTTACAGATGCGCTGCATCGCAAGTCGGTTATATTTCTGGTCAAGGAAAAATCCGGTCTTTTGTCCATTTACCACATCTACCATATAGTAAACACCATTTTCCACGATCTCTATATTGGTGTCAAATTCCTCCCCAATGAATCCTTTTACTTTGGAAAGTCCTTCTTTTACACGTTCGTTCGCATCGCTTCGCTCATAGACGCCACGGATCCGGATGCCGTCCTCTGCAAGGATCTCTTTTAAAAAGTGTACGATTTTTTCTTTAAACTGCTCCATGCCAAGTGCAAGACATTCTACAACAAGCACGTCTTCATATTTATCAATGACCAGGCCCGGCAGGAAATCCGCTTCGCCAAAGATCACGCGGCAGGAAGATGTATCAACCGTTGTTTTCCGGTACTCCCAGGCATTTTGAACACGCATTTTTAAAAAGGTATCGTCGATCTCCTGATCCGGTTTTCTTGTCATCATGCGGATGCGGATTTTGGAGTTCTGGTTGATAAATCCTTTTCCCATTGGATAACCGTCAAAATCATGAACGGTTACCACCTCGCCATTTTTAAATCTTCCTGTGATCGTATCGATCTCGTTATCAAAAATCCAGGCACCACCTGCTTTGATCGTGCGTCCTTCGCCTTTTTTTAATGTTACAATTGCGCTCATCGTATTCTCCTCTGTTTTTTCATTTTTAATGTCCATTCACACTTTGTTTCTACAATACCAATCGCTTATCAGCGCTTCTTCATAAATGAGAGTTCATCACTTCTGCTATCTTGCCTGCCTGTTTGTTGCCAGCAGTGAGCATGGGCGTTCGAGTGTGATCTCTCTGCCCGCTACGGTTGTTACAATGCCACCGGCTTCCTCCACGATCAATGCACCGGCTGCGTAGTCCCATGGACTTAATCGAAGTTCAAAATAAAGTTCTGCCCGTCCTGCCGCAATACTGCACAGATCGATGGCTGCCGAACCGCTCCTTCGGATATCCAGTGCTTTCTTAAAATAATCATATGCCATCTGGAATGATTTTTGGCTCAATTCCTCATAGTAAGGTGCTGTGCCAAATAAAACGATTCCCTCGGATAAAGGTTTCCCGGAAACATGGATCGGCTGTCCGTTTAAATACGCTCCACTGCCACGCTCTGCGGTAAACATCTCATCCAGATATGGATTATATACCACGCCGATATATTTTTTTCCATCCTTTATCAGTCCGACAGAGATTGCACTTACATGATAATCTTTGATAAAATTTGTTGTCCCGTCGATCGGATCCACAATATAGGCAAAGCCCTTTTCGATCGATGCATGAATATCATCCTCTTCCCCGACAAACACTGCATCCGGAAGAATCTCAAGCAGTCTCTCCCTTAATGCCTCCTGTACTTTTTTATCATAGGTTGTAACAAAATTTGCATGTCCTTCCTTGGCATCGACCATCTCCGCTGTTCTTACCGCATTTAACATGATTTTTCCACACTCGCGCACTGCATCCGCGATTTTATCCACAAGCGTACGGTTTAATTTGCCAAGTACTGCTGTTTCGCGCTCCAGCCATGGGATTTCTGTGGAAAATGTAATATTCTCTGACAGCTTCTTTTGATTTTTTAAGATACATGTCTTTTGCAGGAAGTCTCTCGTTTTTTTCTGTTCCGCTTTTAATAGCTTTGCATTCGTCTGATAAGCTTCCTCTATCGTAACAAAAACCGGATGAAATCCTAACTTCTCCTCATAATTGTCCAATGCGCCCTCGACCTGCTCCATGCTCCTAAGCCAGCACTCATAATAACGTGATTCCATCTGAAAATACACGTCAGGATCATCCACATCGATATTTTGTTCATAAGTCTGCCCGATCTGTAAGCCAATGTGGATATCTGTATACCCTGTTTCCTCCCGGATCTCCCGGAGAAGTGCTTCCTTATCGTTTTCGCCTTCTTCCATTCCACCACCCGGAAATTTGTAATCTCCCTGGTTCGTCTGCACCATCAGGATTTTATTCTGATAATGTATCACGCCACGGATCGCTGTTCTTTTCTTTATCTTTACCTGCTCTTGCGGCAGCTCATCCGTAATAAATTCTAATTGAAATTGCATAAAATGCTCCTTGGTTTATTTTTTGTGCAATCTGCCAGCATAAACTTAAATGCAGACCTTTTGACACCTGAATTTTATACTGTATAAAATATTATGCCATCCTTTCTTCATTTGTAAAGTATTTACTGAAGCAATTCTTATTTATTTTGTATTGTTGTTACTGTTCACTCAGCAGTAAAACACTAGCTGTTTTGCTGCGTAAGAAATTGATTCAAGAGTGAGCAGGCTCCTTTTGCGAAGCAAAAACTTAAAATGAGTCTGCGAATCGTTACTGGAACGAGGTACGAGTGAACAGTAACGTATTGTCATGATTCGGGTGTCAAAAGGTCTACTCTGTAACCTTTATTGGCAAATTGCACAAAAGAAATATGGAAAGTTTCTCTTTGTGCAATGGAGATAAGACTCATGAAGCGTGGAAGCCTCTGCTGAACACGATTCATGCTTTCAGAGGCTTATCGGAATGTTTTGCACAATGAAACTTGCAATATTTTTTTGTGCAATTTGTCATTCCAAACTAAGATGTAGACCTTTTGACACCCGAAGCATTGTTATTCAGCAGTAAAACACTCGCCGTTTTTCTGCGCAAGAAAGTGATTCAACTGTGTGCAGCCTCTTTTTTGAAGCAAAAGTTATGCCAATCTTTTTTCTCAAGTCTTGTAATATAAATGGTAACGTGTTAGAATTTATCTAATAATTTTGGACAAATAAGTTCTATTATTTGCAAATTTATGGGAGGTATTTGTAATGGATTTTTCACAGGAATACAAGCAGAAACTTGTATCTGCCGATGAGGCAGTAAAATTAATCAAATCCGGTGACTGGGTTGATTATGGATGGTGCAATGGCACAGTTGACGTTTTAGACCAGGCTCTGGCAAAACGTACTGATGAATTAACAAATGTAAATCTCCGCGGTGGTATTTTATTAAAACCGCTTGCTGTTTTCGCCAGAGAAGATGCTGGTGAACATTTCACCTGGAACTCCTGGCATATGTCCGGTATTGAACGTAAATTGATCTCAAGAGGATGCGCTTACTATAGCCCAATCCGTTATTCTGAGCTTCCTCGCTATTATCGCGACTCTTCCTGCCCGGATGATGTTGCCATGATTATGGTTGCACCTATGGACAAGCACGGATATTTCAATTTTGGTCCGAACGCATCCCACCTTGGTGCAATGTGCGAGACTGCAAGACACGTTATTGTCGAAGTAAATGAAAATATGCCGCGCTGCCTTGGCGGTACAGAAACAGGAATTCATATCTCTGATGTCACCTATGTTGTAGAAGGAAATAACGCTCCGATCGGAGAACTTGGCGGCGGCGGTCCTGCTACAGAAGTTGATAAGAAAGTTGCACAGCTGATCGTAGACCAGATTCCAAATGGCGCATGTCTCCAGCTCGGTATCGGCGGTATGCCAAACGCAGTTGGTTCCCTGATCGCTGAATCTGACTTAAAAGACCTCGGTGTACATACTGAAATGTACGTAGATGCTTTTGTTGACATTGCAAGAGCCGGTAAGATCAATGGATCTAAGAAGAATATCGACCGTTTCCGTCAGGTATACGGATTTGGTGCAGGTACAAAGAAGATGTACGATTATCTGGATGAGAACCCTGAAATGATGAGTGCTCCGGTAAGCTACACCAACGATATCCGTTCCATCGCTGCATTGGATAATTTTATTTCTATTAATAACTGCGTTGATATCGATTTATTCGGTCAGATCAGTTCTGAATCTTCCGGTATCAAACAGATCAGTGGTGCAGGCGGACAGCTTGACTTTGTATTAGGTGCTTATCTTTCTAACGGCGGTAAGAGCTTTATCTGCTGTTCCTCTACTTTTACAGATAAAGCAGGTGTTATGCATTCCCGTATCCGTCCTACACTTTCAGAGGGAACGATTGTCACCGATACCCGTGCTAATACACATTATGTTGTAACAGAATTTGGTATGGTCAACTTAAAAGGTCTTTCTGCATGGCAGAGAGCAGAGGCACTGATCTCTATCGCTCATCCTGATTTCCGTGATCAGCTGATCGCAGATGCAGAAAAGATGCATATCTGGAGACGTTCCAACAAATAAACCACTGTGAATATCTTTATTGTATAATTACAAAATTATTTCTCAATGCAAAACAGAGGCTCTTATACTCGCCTGTATAGGAACCTCTGTTTTTATTCGTTATCTTATCATTATTTTTTCATATCTTATTACGTCTGCGCCACAGAACCTGCTGCTAACGGCATACAACCTCTACCGACACATCCATTATTTTTGCAACTTTAAGGATCGTATCTATATGGCGGCCAACTGCTGCTGCCATATGATGTGTCGGACCTGCTTCACTCCATCGGTTGCAGAACTCTCTTGCTCCGATAGAAAAACGTGTTCGCATATTGGTGTCACCGAATGTAAAGATCGGTCCGTCCTCATTGACCCCCTCTGCTACAACGAACTTGAAGTTTCCATCTTTGTCCTGCGTAATTCCAAGATAGGTCACATCGCCTGCCGGCGGATAGAACTGTGTCAGATAACCGCCGCCCGTCTTTCCATGGAACACATCTACAATCTTCATCGTAGGTTTTCTAGCCTGTGAAATATCAGCATCTCCGGAACCGGAATGTCCTATAATGCAAATATCTTCATTGAAATCGATGGAATACATCTCTGACAGCTGTCCGGTACCGGCAATTGTCTTTAAAATGCTCATTGCCATGGCTACCTTCATATCTCCTTCCACCGCACATGCAACACCCTGCTTGATAAGCATGGAAAATGCCGGGATGAGCATGCTGTCTAATTTTCCTGCAATGCCCTGCGCAAACCCATCATAATGAGAAGCGATCATTCCAAGATCTTCCTCCCTGGCCCACTCCTCAAATGCAACCACGTATTTTGCCATATCCCATACGGTTTCAACCGTTGCAGCTGAGCCATCTGCCCCCGGAGCAATATCAAACGTTTCCAGGATATCCTCCGCTTTTGCCCTGATGGCAGTCTCATCTGTAATGTGATCTGCAATCGCCCACATTTTTTCCCAGTCAAACTGCTTCGTGTAAAGCCCCATGCGATGGTATAGATTGGTCTCATCAATATACAGATCCATCATTCCCGGATATGGTCTTCCGATCTGTGCAATATTGGTATAGCGGAAGCGCCTGCGCACCTGCGCAGCCTTGCACCACTGGGAGATCTCTTTTTCCACATACGCATCTCCGCCTTCCACTACTCCGGTGATTACCGCATGTCTCTTTCCCGCTCTCTCAAGATCAGCCACCATCTCTCCGACTGCACCACAGGCATATAACTCTCCAAGCCATTTTGGTGTATCCGTATTTGCATAATCTGGTGCTTTTAACTTCTGCACATTTACAAGAACGACCGGCACATTCAAATCCCGGATCGCAGGAAGCATGTTGTAGCTTGTCGCATACGTAAGAAGCTGCAAAATCACAAGGTCTACATCTGCTGACCTGAATTTATCCCCTGCTTCCATGGACAATTCCTTTGTCGTAACAATTCCGCCGTCTACCAGTTCCACTGTTTCCGGAATCGTCTTTTTAAATACCTCGTACTGCGCTTCAAATTCAGGAACAAGTGATGGAAACTGTGGAAGGTATGCGCCAAGTGCGATCGCAAATACGCCTACCTTTGCCTTTGTCTCTACTAACATTTTTCTCCTCCTCGCTATTCTTTTTATACGTATTTTCTTTTTTATTTTAGAATAGCAAAAATAAGGACAGCTTTTTAGCCTCTTACTTGACCAAAAAACTGTCCTTATTTTCCATCCGGTATTTACGCGGTGTCATCCCATATCTATTTTTAAACTGTTTAAAAAAGTAGCTCTGATTCTCGTATCCAATGTCCAAAGCGATTTCTTCAATTGTCAGATCCGTATCAATAAGCAGCTGTTTTGCCATCCGAAATCTTTTACTCTGCAGTAATTCCTGAAATGTAAATCCTGTTTTTGCCTTGATCAGCTTGCTTAACACGGCAACAGACTGGTTCGTATCCTGCGATATTTTGGTCAGACTGGCATTCTTGCAATCACTGTTTATATATGCCAGCACAGCCTGGACGATCGTCTCTTTATAATCCATCGATGAATTGTGGCTCAGATTTTCTATATGCTCCAATAAATACAGAAATACAAGTCCCATGGAATACTGGTTCATGATATCATCACTTGCTTTTTCATGAAGCATCGATTCAATCATATTTTCCATCAGATTATCGATCTGTATATTCTCACCTGTCTGAAATAACAGATAATGCGATACCGGATTCTTTTGTCTGAGTGCGCCAATAATAAACCTGGCAAACACATTTGTGCCATTGACCATAGAGAGCGGAATCTCGAAAAACTCCGGTAATGCAATAAAGTTGATACCAATGTCCCCGTACTCTGCTCTTTTGATCGAATGTGACACATGTTGATTGAGCATCAGCACATCCCCTTTATGCATGCTAAGTTCTTTTCCATCTATCACATGTGTAATGCAGCCCTGTACTACATACATGATCTCCACATAATTATGTCTGTGTTCTGGAAAATCCACAAATCTGCTATGCGGACGGACTGTGATCAGGCGCCCCTGCTTCAGCAGCTTTTCCCTTTCGATCTCGCCGGTTGCAGTACCAGAGTAAAGTTCTTTTTCGATCAGGCTCTGACCTGTACGGTATTTACTTTCTTCTTCCGAAACCACCATAAGTTCCTCTAATAACTGCTGTCTCATAGGCAAATATCTCCGGTTATAATGTTCCTGTCATTCGTTCACGGATTGCGACCCCTGTCGGTGTTCCGGCCAGTCCGCCCTTTCCGGTTTCTCTGATATCTTCATTCATGTTCCGCCCGATCGCACGCATGGCATCGATCACTTCATCCGGCGGGATCTTACTTGTAATCCCCGCCATTACCATATCAGCAGATGTCATCGCGTTCACTGCACCCATGACATTCCGCTTCACGCAAGGTACTTCCACCAGTCCTGCAACCGGATCACAGGCAAGTCCTAACAGATTCTTTAGTGCCAGTGCTGCCGCATGTGAAATCTGCTCTGCATCTCCACCCATAAGATATGCAACCCCGCCGGCCGCCATTGCCGATGCCGAACCGATCTCTGCCTGGCAGCCTCCCGCTGCTCCGGCAAGAAATGCCCTGTTTGCGATCACGCCTCCGATCCCGGCAGCCACATATAATGCCTCAACCATATTATCTTCTGTAAAGTGCCGTTCTTCCTCCAGCGTGAGGAATACCGCCGGAACTACTCCGCAGGAACCAGCTGTCGGTGCTGCCACGATCCGCTTCATGCATGCGTTGGATTCACTTGTCTTTAAGGCTTTCTCCATCACTTTTCCAATAAAATCACCACAGAGCAGTGTACCTGCAGCTCTTGCTGCACGCATTTTTTCTCCGTCAGTTCCCACAAGACCGCTTGAGGACTTTAACGTTCCGTCATAATTGGCATCGGCATCTTTCATTGCCTGATACATGCCCCTCATTTTTTCAAATGCTTCTTCCTCCGACAATCCAGTTTCCCTGCAGTCATCCTGCTGTATGATCTTCCAAAATGGTTTTCCTTCTTTTTTTTCCGCTGCAACAATATCTTTCAATGACTTATACATCGTTCTTTTCCACTTTCCTTCTAATCTTCACGCATCGACAGATAGGTTACTTTTAAGATTCCCTTCGTCTGCTCCAATGCCTCGATACAGTCCTGCTCAATCTCCTGATCACACTCGATCACCATAACCGCATTATTACCACGGCTTCCACGATACAGCTTCATCGTTGCGATATTCACGGCTTTTGCTGCAAGGATTGCTGTTACCTCTGCCACATATCCAGGTTTATCTATATTGTGCACGATCAGTGTCGGATAGTCTCCGCTGAAATTCGCGCTTAATCCATCCACCTCACAGATCTCAATGCTTCCTCCACCAATCGAAGCTGCGATCACCTCCAGTGTCCTGCCTGTTTGCCCTGTCAGTATCATTTTTACGGAATTCGGATGCACATCCCCCAGATCGATCCCTTTGATCGTAAACTGCATTCCTTCTTTTTCTGCTATCCGAAAGCTGTCCGGGATCGACGGATCATCTACCTTCATTCCAAGCAATCCTGCCACAACTGCTTTATCTGTTCCATGTCCTTTTCCTGTTGCAAGAAATGATCCATGAAAATAGATCTCTGCTTTTGCGACCTTCTCAGCAAGAAGCCTCTGACAGACTCTCCCGATTTTTACTGCCCCTGCTGTGTGGGAGCTCGACGGTCCTACCATAACCGGTCCGATAATATCCAATAAATTCATAACCTGAACGCTTCTCCTTCTTTTCAAAGCAAAAAATAAGGTATACCGGATGTGATATACCCTTGTATAGTCTTTCTTTATAAAAAATTTTTATTCTGATGTAAAAATTATATCTGCTTTACCTGACAAATGCAAGTTTCCTGTTGATTCCTGATTCAAAGAATGTCATAATAATGTTATTGTTCACTTATAAAATTCGGATGTCAAAATGTCTGCATTTAAGCTTATGCTAGCAGATTGCACAAAAGAAATATGGAAAGTTTCATTGTGCAAACATTCCGATAAGCCTCTGAAAGCGTGAATCTGCATTACTACCTTATTATATAAAAGGAGAACCACATGGAGCATACACACGTTGCCGAAGACGGCACTATTTATACACATACACATGATGAGGAACAGAAAATTCCACATGTACACTCACACGAAGACGGGCATGACAGCACACATGCCCATCCTCACAAGCACCACCACGAGAATACAAAGGCCGTCTTAAACCGCATGAGCCGTGCCATCGGACATATGGAAGCCGTAAAAGCAATGGTGGAGGAAGGCAGGGATTGCAGCGAAGTTCTCATCCAGATTGCCGCAGTTCGCTCTGCAATCAATAATATCGGTAAGATTATCCTTGAAGACCATATTAATCACTGTGTTGTCGATGCGATTGAAACTGGTGATGACCAGGTTTTAAAGGACTTAAATGATGCAATCAGCAAGTTTATTAAATAATAAACTTGCTTTTCTTTTTCCCTGAAACTCTCTGTTCTTCCATATAAATCCTGTCTCTGTACATTTTTTGTTCATTTTTTATTCATATTTGATAGAAAATCTAAAAATGTTGCTTTTTTTTTATCAATCTTTCCGATTGTTTTTTTTCTGATAAAGATATATATTTTTTAGTATCCAAAAAAAGATTTTTACTTTTATTTTACATGTGTTTTACTTATTTGAATGGATGGCTTATTTGCTGCTTTTGTAACTCACTTGTATTTTTTTTGCAATGAAGCCATATAGGAGGATATATGAAATTAAATTTTAAAATGATAAAAGAAAAGGTTGCTTTTCTTCTTTCCAAATTACCGAAGAGAAAACCACACAGTGAAAGCTATTATAAGCGCATTGCTTTTCTGAATAAATACTCTCTTGTATTTCATTTTATATTAGCATGTGTACTTACCTTTATTGTAGAAGTTATCTCACGAAGAGATTTCTTTTCGGCAGTTTCTTTTGTAAACAATCATACATTGGCTTACCTGTACAATGCGTTCATTGTATTTGCTTCCCTGTCCATTGTTTATCTGTTCCGCTGCCGTGCACAGTTACGTCTGTTAATCAGCGGACTGTGGGTTTTCCTTGGCACAGTAAACGGACTCATTCTTTCAAACCGTGTCACACCTTTCAGTTACACGGATTTTAAAATGCTTCCTGATTTATTTGCCATGCAGAACACCAATTATTTTTCTGCTGAAGAAGCAGCGTTGATCGTAGGCGTTGTTGTTTCGTTTTTTGTTTTCCTGATTCTTTTCTTTTTCAAAGGACCAAAATATCAGGGAAAACGCCATAATATTGCAGGCACTGTTGCAATCGCAGCTTTCCTGCTGATCGGTGTTCCGGTTACCACACAGGCAGCACAGAATTCTAACGTGATCGCTTCCTATTTTGCCAATATTGCCCAGGGTTATTCAGATTATGGATTTGTATATGGTTTCTCCACAAGTGTTGTAGGCCGTGGCATGAGCAAACCATCCGATTATTCCAAGGAAAATATTGCTTCTATCGAAGCTTTGGTGGATTCTTCGAAGAAAACAACCTCCGTTACCACAGAAAATGAACCTAATATTATCTGCATTTTACTGGAATCCTTCATTGATCCATATGATGTGAATTTCCTTCAGATGTCTGAGGATCCGATTCCAACCTTCCACAACTTAGAGCAGAATTTCACTACCGGGTATCTTACCGTACCGGTTGTCGGTGCAGGAACTGCCAATTCCGAGTTTGAGGTTCTGACCGGAATGAGCATGCAGTATTTTGGTACCGGAGAATATCCTTATAAAACAATTTTAAAACAGAATGACTGCACAAGCGTAGAAAGTATCGCTTCCGATCTTTCTTCTATCGGATATGGCACACATGTAGTACATAATAATACTGCTACTTTCTACAGCAGAAATAATGCATTTTCTAAAATGGGCTTTGATACCTTCACAAGTAAAGAGCTGATGAATATTACAGAATATACACCTCTTGGAAGCTGGCCAACTGATAAGGTTCTTGTAAGTGAAACTGTCAAGGCTATGGATGCAACTGAGAATCAGTCTGATTTTGTATACACGATCACAGTTGGTTCCCACGGAGATTATCCTACAGAAAAGGTTATTGAGAATCCTGAGATCACAGTGACAGGTGCTCCTACCGAAGAATCCAATAATCAGTGGGAATACTATGTAAATATGATCCACAACACAGATAACTTTATCGCCAACCTCATTGATGCCGTAGACCGTCGTGGCGAAGATACGATCATTGTTATGTTTGGTGACCATCTTCCAACCATGGGCTTAGAGGATTCCGATATGAAATCCGGTGATATTTTCAAGACAAAATATGCTACCTGGAACAACTTCGGTCTTGCCAAAGAAGACGCAGATCTGACTGCTTACCAGTTAATGGCACATATTACAGACCAGCTTGGTATCCATGAAGGAACTATTTTCAATTATACCCAGACACAGGCAAACTCCTCCAATTACCAGGCAGGACTGGAGAATCTCCAGTATGATCTGCTCTACGGAGAGAAATATGCTTATAATGGCGAAGATTTATATCCTGCTACAGATCTTGTCATGGATGTAGAAGATGTTATCGTAAAATCTGTCCGTAAAAATAACATTAACAATACCTTATCTGTTTACGGTTCCAACTTCACAAGAAATGCCAAGATTTTTGTAAACGGTGAAAAAGTACCGACCACATACCTTACTTCCGGAATCGTCACAACATCTCTTGATAATGTAGAAGATGGCGACGTGATCTCCGTGTCCATTACCGGTTCCCAGGGTATTATCTTACGGGCTAGTAACGATGAAGTGATCTACGAAGATCCGGATATCGTAACAACCGAGACAGAAGAACCGACGGAGACACAGACGGATGATTCTTTTAACGAAAGTTTTTCTGACGGACTTTCTTCTGGAAATGAAGATGCAGGTGCTGACAACTCCCAGGCTGGAGCAGATGTGACAGATGCACAGTAAAATTTTAAAAGTGCGCCGCAAGGCGCACTTTTTTTGATTTATTGGAACATTACGGAGTAATTTCCTATAAAGATTCGTGTGTCAAAAGGTCTGCTTCATAACGTTTATTGTCAGATTACACAAAAGAAATATGGAAAGTTTCTCTTTGTGCAATGGAGATAAGACTCATGAAGCGTGGAAGCCTCTGCTGAACACGGTTCACGCTTTGAGAGGCTTATCGGAATGTTTTGCACAATGAAACTTGCAATATTTCTTTTGTGCAATCTGCTAGCATTAATTTAAGTACAGACCTTTTGAAACTCGAAATCGTTCTTTTATTCCTGCAAAACACAGCCTAAATATACGAATGATCTACCTTTGCAACAACATAATAGTTCTCTCCAAAATGTTCATGAACAGCATTTAATACTTCCGTCAGCAATTGCTCATCTGTCAGACGGAATCCAAATGGTGCCAGAATATCAAAAATCAGATTCGTATGCGTCTCGCCGCTCACCATACGGAAATCATGAATAGAAAGCGATTCGTCCACCGACTTGATCAAAGATATCATCGCTGCCTTTGTCTCACTTACATGCGCATCTGATGTTACGATCGGATCCATATGGATCGTAGCTTCACAGCCAAGTGTGCGCCTCAATTCATTTTCTATATTATCAATCACATCATGCAGCTCTAAAATATTTCCCTCTGCCGGAACCTCTGCATGCAACGATACCATCTGTCTTCCCGGGCCATAATCATGGACGATCAGATCATGCATACCGCAGATTTCCGGATGTGACATTACGATCTCATCGATTTTATCTACGAATTCGCGTGCAGGCGGCTGTCCAAGCAACGGATTCAATGTCTCTCTCGCTGCGTCAAAGCCCGCATAGCCGACCAAAAGTCCCACAACCAAGCCACAGTAGCCATCAATCTTGATTCCTGTAAAATGGGCAAATATGGAGGCCAGAAGAACGGCTGTCGTTGCTACCGTATCACTTAAGCTGTCTGTTGCCACTGCCCGCATTGCTGCAGAATCCAGCTTCTTTCCAAGCGACCGGTTATAATATGCCATATAGAGCTTCACTGCGATCGACGCGATAAGGATCACTGCTACCAGCAATGTGAACTCTGTCTCCTCCGGATGAATGATTTTGCCGATGGAATCGCGTATCAGCTCATATCCCATTAAAAGAATTGCCGCTGCAACAACCAGACCTGATACATATTCGATCCTTCCGTGTCCAAACGGATGCTCAATATCCGGTTTGGCTCCTGCCAGTTTAAAGCCTAAAAGCGTAACGACCGAAGAGCCTGCGTCTGATAAGTTGTTAAATGCATCTGCTGTGATTGCAATAGAATTGCTCAGTGTACCTGCCAGGAATTTTCCTGCAAAAAGTAAAATATTAAGCAAAACTCCGACGATCCCGCAGAGCATCCCATATGCCTCTCTAAGTTTTGTTTTATCCTCATTGTCTTTGATAAATATTTTTGCCAATAATGTAATCATTCATCTTACCTCAGCTTTCCGAAGTTTTTAAACGGCCAATATGTAAAAAGTGCTTCTCCAAGTATCTGGTCTTCTTCCACATAAGTATTGGTCCAGTATCTTGCATCCCAGGAGTCATTCCTGTTATCACCCAGCATAAGATAGCAGCCTTCCGGCACGTCAAATGTATATGGTCCTGCTGCCACGATCCAGTCTTCCTTCAGATAATCTTCGGCCAGTGGTTCTGTGGATCCATCTATATAAATATGTGCATCGCGTATCTCCACGGTCTCGCCCGGAAGTCCGATCACCCGTTTTACAAAGGTCTGTGTCTCATCATCCGGATAGCGGAATACAACAATGTCCCCTCGGTTTGGTTCTTCTTTTAAATATGCCAGTCGGTTTCCGATCAGTCTGTCCCCCGGCATGATCGTGTTTTCCATGGATCCCGTTGGAACATGTGCATTAATAATAAGATAATTTTTAATCAACAACGCGATAATGATCGCTGCTGCAAAATACACTACCCAGCTGAAAATCTCTTTCACAGAAGACATAGCTTCTGCTTTTTTTTCTTTTTCCTGTCCTGTTTTTTTCAGTTTATCCCTTGCCGCTTTTTCAATGTCCGTTTCTTTCTTCTCATTGAAATCTTCAATTTCTAAATCGTTCAAATTAATTTCCTCTATTTCTGTTTTTATATTGATGTATATTTATCCTATCTATCACGACAGCCTTGCCGCCTGCGTTCTGCCGCATTGCACATCGCTCCGCTCATTTTATCACATTTTTATTGAAATAGAAATATAAGGAACCCCTGTATTAAGAATTCTTTTACATATTCTTAATACAGGGGCTCTGTTCTTCGCAGATTGAAGCTTTTAGTATTCTTCCTCAACCTCTTCTTCTTTTTCAGAGATATCATTCACCGGTTTTTCAAGACCTTCGATTGTAATGTTATGTTTCTCTGCATAATCCCATAATGCAGCGTGGATCGCTTCCTCTGCTAACAGACTGCAGTGAACCTTCACTGGTGGAAGTCCGTCTAATGCTTCCATAACTGCTTTGTTTGTTACTTCGAGTGCCTGCTGGATGGTTTTTCCTTTTACAAGCTCAGTTGCCATACTGCTTGTTGCAACTGCTGCACCACAGCCAAATGTCTTGAACTTTACGTCCTGGATAATGCCATTGTCATCGATATCCAGATACATTCTCATGATGTCTCCGCATTTTGCATTACCAACGGTTCCTACACCACTTGCATTCTCGATCTCGCCAACGTTTCTTGGATGATTAAAATGATCCATTACTTTTTCACTATACATAATTATATCCTACCTTCTATTTCTATCTATTTTGCAGCCTTCTGCTTTTTTACAAAATCTTCGTATAATGGAGACATACTTCTTAATCTCTCAATGATCTTCTTGAGTTCATCTACCACAAAGTCAATTTCTTCTATTGTATTTTTCTCAGAAAGTGTCAGACGAAGTGATCCGTGTGCGATCTCATGTGGAAGTCCGATTGCAAGCAATACATGAGATGGATCCAAAGATCCGGATGTACATGCAGATCCACTGGATGCACAGATTCCCTTCTGGTCTAACAGAATCAGCATGGATTCTCCTTCAATATAACGGAAGCATACGTTTACGTTATTTGGAAGACGGTCATGTCTGTCACCGTTTAATCTGACATATGGAATCTCTGCAAGAATACGGTCGATCAGATGATCTCTTAAGCTGATCTCTTTGGCACTTCTCTCTGCCATTGTGTTCTTTGCGAGCTCTGCGGCTTTGCCAATACCTACGATTCCAGGTACGTTTAAGGTTCCTGCTCTACGTTTTCTCTCCTGTGCTCCACCGTGGATAAAGGAAAGGATCTTCACACCTTTACGGATATACATCACACCGATTCCCTTCGGTCCATTGATCTTATGACCGCTGGCGCTGAGCATATCAATATTCATCTCATCTACGTCGATCGGAATATGTCCGAATGCCTGTACCGCATCTGTGTGGAATAACACACCATGCTCATGGGCAATACGGCCGATCTCTTTGATTGGCTGAATGGTTCCGATCTCATTATTCGCTGCCATAATGGAAATCAAGATCGTATCCGGTCTGATTGCAGCCTCTAACTCGTCTAATTTTACTTTTCCGTTTTCGTCAACGTTCACATAAGTTACTTCGAAGCCTTTTTTCTCAAGATACTCACATGTGTGAAGGATCGCATGATGCTCGATCTTACTTGTGATAATGTGTTTTCCTTTTGAAGCATAGGCATCTGCAGTTGCCTTTAATGCCCAGTTATCAGACTCGCTTCCACCGCCTGTAAAATAAATCTCTTCTGTCTTCGCATTAATGAGATCTGCAACAGAGCTTCTTGCCTCGTCGACTGCTTTTTTGCTTTCTGCTGCAAAACCATAAACAGCAGATGGATTACTATATATTTCTGAGAAATATGGAAGCATCTTCTCTAAGACTTCCGGATAAACCTGAGTTGTTGCAGCATTATCTAAATAAATTACTTTATCCATACCTTTGTCCTCTTTCTTATTCTCTCAACGGTCCTCCCCTTTGAACCATCACTTTCTCTCTGTCAGAATCACGCTTTGTGTTCAAAGCCGGACCTATTTCCTAGTTATTTGATATGATATAAGTATTATAGCTCATTATTCCCCCTTGTCAAGGTAGGAATTGTTTTCTTTTTCATACATCTATATGATGCCGGTGACAAAAAATCTGTTTTCAAACATTTTACTGAAAGATTGCACAAAAGAACTATTTTAAGATTCTCTTTGTGCAATGGAGATAAGACTCATGAATCGTGGAAGCCTTTGCTGAACACGATTCTTGCTTTCAGAGGCTTATCGAAATGTTTTGCACAATGAAACTTAAAATAGTTCTTTTGTGCAATCTTTCAACATAAACCTATATCAGATTTTTTGCCACCGACATCATCTATGCTTTACGGTCAGTCTTCCTCATAGGTCAGACCGGCCAGTGCTTTCATGAGTTCTTTTTCCCCATAATCATCAAACAGAACTTTTACTATTATATCATCTTCTGATAGGATTACGCCAGTCCCATATTTGGCATGAAGCACTTTTTTTTGCATTTTTTCTGTTTTTTTCTGCTCTTTTTCATCCTTTTCGCCGGTCAGGGCATCTTCCACCTGTTTTTCATGGATATTTTCTGCTGATTCCTGGTCAGCCTTCTGCGATGTCAGCTCTTTTTCCGCCTGCTCCCTCGCTTCCATAATCTGGCGCCTTAAGTCCTGTAAATGCGCCGCACCGGTTTCTTTTTTTTCTGCTCTTCCTTCGATCAGGCTGCCCGGTATCATCCTGAGGTAACGGCTCGGCCCGGGTGCTGCCTGATATTGCCCCGGATTTGTATAATAGGACAGTTCTAAATGCTCCTTCGCCCTTGTGATCCCGACAAAAAAGAGTCTCTGCTCCTCTTCTTCCTCCTCAAAGCCTTTTGTCTGAAGCGGGATCAAACCATAATTAACTCCCGTAATAAATACATGGGAAAATTCAAGTCCCTTTGATGCATGAAGTGTCATAAGCTTTACTGTGTCTTTCTCATTGTGTATTTCTTTTTGCAAAATATTCATACCATACAGCGATGACTGATTTAAAAATCCTGCGAAGCCGTCTGTAATTCCTTTCTGCTGCTCCTGTCCATAATCGATCATGCGCTGTAAAAAGTCTATGACCACTTCCCTGTCTGTGGCATAGGAAACTGTAGTCGGATGCAGGTGATCTTCCAGAGAGAAATAGCTCCAGATGTCCTGCGCGGTTACATCCTGCTTTGATGCATATACATTTAAAAATCCCAGCATTTTTTCGCAGATGCCTGACTTACTTAATTTTTTCTGTTTCCCTTTGATGGAAAGTTTCTCTTCTGCATGGTCATCTTCTGATTTTTTGTCGGGATTCTCCGGTTGTCTTGTTTCTGCCCGCATTTTGGGACTTTCTTTCAGACTTTCCATTACTTTCTCTGCTTCTTTCACCGTCAGGCCATCTCCATATCTTTTATCCGTCAAAGCCGCAATACCACAGCTTTTATCTTTCGGATTCACGGAAAAGCGAAGCACTTTCATCAGCCACGACAGAACCGGAATATCCTTTACTGTCTTTTTCAATGAAACTTCAAACGGAATGCCTTCCTTTTCAAAAACATGTTCAAAAATTTCTGACTGGTTCTGCAACCGGTAGAAAATCGCAATTTCCCGATAAGGAAGTCCTGCTTCATGAAACTCTTTGATCCTTCCTGCAAGATAATCCGCCTCCTGGAATGGATCATACATATTTCTGATGCAGATTTTATTACCAGTTTCCTGACCGCCCATCAAGGAGTCTCCCTGCTGCATAAAGCAACGTGCGACTGCAAGGATCTCGCTGCTGGATCGGTAATTTACCGGCAGCGTCAGTTCCGTTGCATCATATTTTGTCTTAAGCTGATAAAAAATATGAAACGCACTTCCACGCCAGCTGTAAATCACCTGATTCGGATCACCTACTGCAAAAAAGCAGGTTTCGGGCTGTTTCAGGCAGTCAATGAGTTCTAATTGTCTCTCATCACTGTCCTGGACTTCGTCCACGATAATCCAGGAAATCTTATGCCGTTTAGCATTCTCTGTATCATGCGGATGATCGTCCTGTAAAATAGCACCTTGTGATTTATCATTTTTTCCTGTAATTATTTTTACATCCTTGTCTTCTTCTGCTTCGATCGGATCGGTTTTCTGTACTGCTATCTTCAATAGTTTACAGGTATTTTCCAGCAACTCGTCAAACGTCATCTTATCCTGACGTCTTTTTTCTTCTTTCAATAGTGCCTTTAATTTTTCAATATCATCCTGATATTTATCTTTTTTCTGCTCCAGACGCTTTTTCAACCGGTTCTTATATTTGATTTTCAGCTGGTATGCCACGATCAGCTGTTCTGCCATCTCCAGCTCTTCGTCCGGCTCCATCACCATAAAGTTCTTCGTATATCCAAGCGTTTCAACCGGAAGCTGTTTTTTTAGCATGGTAAGGCACACACTGTGGAACGTCCCAAAGCCCCACAACTGTTCTTCCGTAAGCTCCGGCTCTAATGCATGCAGACGTTCTTTGATCTCACCGGCTGCCTTGTTCGTAAAAGTCAGCACGACCATCTGCTCATATGGAATCTGCTTTTCATAATGCAGATACATGACTTTTGTGATAAGGACTGTTGTCTTACCACTTCCCACATTCGCATTCACAAGGCAGGCGTTGCTCTCATCAAGAACTGCGGCTTTCTGGTATTCATTTAAACG
>CAKRLC010000050.1 GCA_934358955.1 uncultured Roseburia sp.
TCGAACCCATGTGCCCTTGCGGACAAACGGTTTTCAAGACCGCCTCGTTATGACCACTTCGATACCTCTCCGTGTTTTGCACTCGAATCAGTGCAGAAGTTATTCTACCATTACTTTTTAAATCTGTCAACCACTTTTTTGATATTTTTTTAATTTTCTTAATTGTTTTAATTGTTGAATCAATTATGCTTCCATCTATAGTTTAAATTACTGTCTCCTCTCCTATAATAGTGGCGTTAATTCTTATTGGAATACCTTTGGATGTATTCAAGTCAAACACAAATGCAGGCTGGTGCGTGACTCCCTCTTATTTTTGCATCAAAAAAGCTGATCCGTGCCAACTCCACAAACAAATAATTATATGAAATAGGCAAAAAGTGACTTTCCTGACTGCTTAATCTTCATACTCCAGCCCTATCATTGTAAGACCATGCGCCGGGGCTGTCGGTCCTGCTGCTGCACGGTCTTTTTTTTCAAGGATCTGTGGTATCTCTTCCGGTGCCAGTTCACCTCCGCCAACCCGGATTAGGGTTCCTGCGATAATGCGCACCATATTATATAAAAATCCATTTCCTTTTACACGGATCGTGATAATCCCCTGCTCGTCTTTCTCTACATCACAGGCATAGATTGTCCTTGTTGTCGTCTTTACCTGCGCACCAACTGCACAGAAGCTTTTAAAATCATGTTCTCCCACAAGGTAAGAAGCTGCCTGTTTCATCTTTTCCACATCAAGCGGATGATAATAAAAATACGTATCCAGTCTGCGTGTCGGCATTCTGAATGTGCGGTTTAAAATACGGTATTCATATGTTTTCCGGCTATTCTGGTAGCGCGGATGCCAGTCAGATGGCACTTCACAGGAATCCTGCACAACAATATCCTCCGGCAGACGCTGGTTTAATGCAAATGAAATCTTTTCTGCCGGCATTCTTGTATCCGTATCAAAAATTGCAACATTTCCAAGCGAATGCACTCCGGAATCTGTACGGCTCGCACCGGTTACTGTGATTTCTTCCCCAAGCAGCCTGGACAGGTTCTCATTTAACACCTGTTCTACTGTTATTCCATTTGGCTGCACCTGCCAGCCTTTATAATTCGTTCCATCATAGGCTACGATTAATTTTACCCGTTTCAATCTCTATTTCTCCCTTTCAAAAAAACTTATGCAACTGCCAGAAATCCTCTCCATTTCCTCTTTCAGACACCTGGTGGCATACTTTGCACAATACAATGAAACTTGTAATATTTTTTTGTACAATTTAATACTATAAACTAAAATGCAGATCTTTTGGCACCCGAATCCATATAAATTTAAAAATGCGAAACCCTTTTCTTATATAGAGTTTCGCGTTTCTTTTAATTGTTCAAAAAGTTCATACGATTTCAAAAATCTCATGCTTTTCCATATCTGTTTTTTACATTGGCCAGGTCAAAAATGTACGGCATAATAAGATCACGATAAAATATACAATAATAACGGCATATGCTTTGCGGTCTGTTGCCACGTATTTTAATGGCTTCATCTTGGTACGCCCTTCTCCGCCATTATAGCATCTTGCTTCCATTGCCATTGCAAGATCATCTGCGCGCCGAAATGCTGACACAAACAATGGCACCAGTAACGGAACCATATTTTTTACTTTATGGATCAGATTGCCGCTTTCAAAATCTGCGCCTCTTGCCATCTGTGCCTTCATGATCTTATCCGTCTCTTCAATAAGGATCGGTATAAAACGCAAAGCAATTGACATCATCATCGCAATCACATGAACCGGTATCCCGATTTTATTCAATGGCATCAGTGCTTTTTCCAGTCCGTCTGTCAACTGGTTTGGCGTCGTTGTCAGTGTCATGATTGAAGTGCCGAGAATCAGATATGTCAATCTGATCGCCATAAGCACTGCATTCTGCGCTCCCTCTTTGGTAATCTTTAAGATCCAGAAAGATACCACCGGCTCTCCCGGTGTTAAAAATAAGTTAAATAATGCCGTAATAAGCATCAATACCATGATGGCTTTCAAGCCTTTTACCATAAATTTAAATGGTACTTTAGAAAGCCTTATCACAGCAAACAAAAATACAGTTGCAACGATCAAAGCTGCAATTCCTTTAAAACAAAACAACGAAATAATATAAATTAAAGTTGCAAATAATTTTACTCTCGGGTCCAGTTTATGAATCACGGAATCCGCCGGATAATACTGGCCTAATGTAATATCTCTTAACATAAATCCTCCATTATCTCGACCTGGTGCGGCACTCTTCCGATCAGCACTTCCAGTAAACTCTCCCTTGCCTCTGCAACAGTTGTAGCTTCTGTATTCACATCCAGACCTTTTTCCTTCAGCTCATGCATCAGATATGTCACCTGCGGAGCAGCAAGTCCAACCTGCTCTAATTCCTTGTAGTGATGGAATACCTCCCTTGGTGTACCATCAAACATTACCTGCCCATGATTCATAACAATAATACGTTCCACATATTTGGCAACATCTTCCATGCTGTGCGATACGAGGATGACCGTGATCTTGCGCTCGCGATGCATTCTTGCGATCAGATCAAGTATCTCATCCCTGCCGGCCGGATCTAATCCTGCTGTCGGTTCGTCTAAGATCAATACTTCCGGCCGCATTGCCAGCACACCAGCGATCGCAACACGTCTTTTCTGACCTCCGGAAAGATCAAATGGAGACTGATCGTAAAGTTTCTCCGGGATTCCGACACTTTCCAAAGCTTCTTTTGCACGGGACACTGTTTCTTCCTTACTTAATCCCTGATTTTTCGGTCCAAAGCACACATCATCTAAAATCGTTGCTTCAAACAGCTGATGTTCCGGATATTGAAATACCAGTCCGACATGACTTCTTAATTCTCTGAAGTTATAGCCTTCGTCATAAATATTTTTCCCATTGAAATAAATAGCACCGGAACTTGCCTTTACAAGCCCGTTCAGATGCTGGATCAACGTCGATTTCCCGGAACCGGTATGTCCGATCACGCCGATGAACTGTCCATTCTTTATCTCTAAATTAATATTCTTCAACGCCTGTATCTGATATGCAGTACCTTCGCTGTATACATAATTCACATTTTCTAATTTCAGTGACATGCTTTTCTCCATTTCTGTGCGTTTTTTCTGTTGCACGCTTTATCCGGCAATCTCCATAAGTGCAGTCACCAGTTCTTCCCGGTTCAATACTCCTAACGGGATATCCAGACCAGCCTGGCGCAGCAGATCCGCAAGCAGTGTGATCTGCGGTACATCCAGTCTGTGTTCTTTTAATGTGCCAACCTGTGAAAAAATCTCACGCGGTGTTCCCTGCATAACAATATGTCCCTGATCCATTACATAGACATAATCTGCATCCACAACCTCTTCCATATAGTGTGTGATAAGCAAAATCGTAACACCTTTTTTCTGATTCAGCTCATGAGCCGCTCTCAAAACTTCTTTTCTTCCATTTGGATCAAGCATCGCTGTAGGCTCATCTAAAACAATGCATTTTGGTTCCATAGCCATAACACCGGCAATCGCAACTCTCTGCTTCTGCCCACCTGAAAGTTTATTTGGGGAATGATGTCTGTATTGGAGCATTCCAACAGATTTCAAGCTTTCTTCCACCCTGGTCCAGATCTCATCGGTCGGAACCCCGATATTTTCCGGTCCGAATCCGACATCTTCTTCCACTACACTGGCTATGATCTGGTTATCCGGATTTTGGAATACCATTCCTGCTGCCTGACGTACCGGAAGTATATTTTCTTCTTTTGTCACGTCTTTTCCATCAACCCAGAGACTTCCCTCTGTCGGTGCTAAAAGCGCATTGATATGTTTTGCAAGCGTTGATTTACCGGACCCGTTATGTCCTAAAATTGCAATAAACTGTCCCGGCTGCACGTCAATATCTACATGATCCAGTGCCTTCTGCACGGATTCTACATTTCCTTCTTCGTCCCGGTGAATATACTCATGTACAAGCTGTTTTGCTTTGATGATCCCCATCGTCTTTTTGCCTTTCTGATCGTTGTAATTAATCGTCCCATTTCAGGCGGTGAAGTTCGCCTTCAAGCTTCATATGGTCAAACTGATTCTGTCTGAGTGCCTCATACAATACGATTGCAACTGAATTAGACAGATTCAATGATCTCGTTTCCCCGATCATAGGAATCCGCACGCAGGTATCCGGATGTTCTTTTAAAATTTCTTCCGGAATGCCGGCACTTTCTTTTCCAAACATAATAAAGCAGTCCGGTTCATAAGATACGTCTGAATACACATGACGCCCTTTTGTTGTCGCCATATAAATCTTTGCATTTGGATTTTTCTCACAAAACTCCTGCCAGTTCACATAAGTCGTCACATCCAGGTCTTTCCAATAATCCATGCCGGCACGTTTGATCGCCTTTTCATCCAGGCGGAATCCAAGTGGCTCGATCAGGTGAAGCTTTGTTCCTGTTGCAACACAGGTTCTTCCAATATTTCCTGTATTGGCCGGAATTTCCGGCTCATATAATACAATATTTAACTCTGCCATAATTGGTCTCTTTCTTTTTCTCAGTTATTGTTCTCTCTCAAATTTTTGATATACGTCTCCATGCGGTCCATCGCTTTTTTTAGATTTTCAAGAGAATATGCATAAGAAATACGCACAAAACCTTCTCCACAATCTCCAAAAGCAGTTCCCGGAACCACTGCCAGCTTCTGTTCATTCAGAAGCCCTGTCGCAAATTCTTCTGATGTCATTCCAAACTCGCTGATGCAAGGGAATACATAAAATGCTCCAAAGGGTTCAAAGCAAGGCAGCCCCATCTCGCCAAAGCGGTGAAGCAGATATCTTCTTCTTCCGTTATATTCCTCACGCATCTGTGCAACATCAACGTCACCATTCTTCAGAGCCTCAACACCGGCATACTGGCTTGTTGACGGCGCACACATGATCGCAAACTGATGGATTTTTAACATCTGTTCAATGATCACACGCGGTCCGCATGCATATCCGAGTCTCCATCCTGTCATGGCATGGGATTTTGAAAAACCGTTGATCACGATCGTTCTCTCCCACATTCCCGGCAAAGATGCGATTGATACATGTTTTTCCAGATAAGTCAGCTCAGAGTAAATCTCATCACTGAGTACAAATAAATCGTATTTTTCAATCACGGCTGCAATTTTCTCTAAATCAGCTCTCTCCATGACCGCTCCAGTCGGATTATTTGGGAACGGAAGCACGAGAAGCTTTGTCTTTGGCGTGATCGCAGCTTCTAACTCTTCTGCGGTCAACCGGAATTCATTTTCTGCCTTCAGCTCGATGATGACCGGTGTAGCACCGGCAAGAACTGCACATGGTACATATGAAACATAACTCGGCTGTGGAATCAGGACTTCATCTCCCGGATCAAGCATTGCGCGCATTGCCGCATCGATCGCTTCACTTCCGCCAACTGTGACCATGATCTCATGCTCCGGATCATAAGAAATCCCATAATGTCTTGTCAGATAGCTGTTTATTTCCTCTTTTAACTCCTTTAATCCGGAGTTAGAAGTATAGTGTGTTTTTCCTTTTTCCAGAGAATAGATTCCCTCATCCCTGATATGCCATGGTGTATCAAAATCAGGTTCACCAACACCAAGCGAAATAGCATCCTTCATCTCATGTACTACATCGAAGAATTTACGGATTCCGGAAGGCTGGATACTCGTAATCGTTTTGTTTAATGGATCTCTCATATTACATCTCTATCCTTTCGTCTTTTGCCGGCATAGCCATAACAGTTCCGTGATCTTTATATTTTTTAAGAATGAAATTGGTCTTTGTGCTTAATACAGAATCCAATGGAGAAAGTTTGTCAGAAACAAACTGTGACACTTCGCGCAGTGTCTTTCCTTCGATTGTTACCATGAAATCAAATCCACCGGAGATCAGATAAACAGAATTTACTTCCGGATAATTGTAAATACGTTCTGCCACCTTATCAAATCCCATTCCTCGCTGTGGTGTCACACGCACCTCGATCAGCGCTGTTACTTTTTCGATGCCAGCCTTATCCCAGTCGATCAATGTATGATAGCCGCAGATAATATGCTCTTCTTCCATTTTTTCCAGTTCGTTCATTACAGAAGCTTCATCTACTCCAAGAATAATTGCCAGCTCTTTCAGATCGATTCTGCTGTTTTTTTCTATAAATGTTAAAATCTTTTCACGCATAATATAGTTTCCTTCCTCTATTCTCCTCTATCTGGAGATTACTTTATATAATTCGTCCGTCTTTGGAGGCTCTAAAAATCTTCTTTCGTCCTCGTTCAGCAGAACGCGGTCATTTCCCGTGGTTGCTTTTCCGATAATCGTTGCCTTAATTCCTGCTTTTTCAAGTTCCCTCACCAGATGATTGCCATCTTCCGCAGCCATAAGCATACTTCCGCTTGAAATAAGCAGATATGGGTTCACCCCGAAAAATTCACATACTTCAATTGTTTCCTGACGGACTGGTATCTTTTTCAGGTCGATTTCAAGTCCGACGCCAGATGCTTCTGCCATTTCCCACAGAGCTCCAAAAATTCCGCCCTCAGTCACGTCATGCATGGCACTAACGCCAGACTTCACGGCGACTGCGGCCTCAGGTAAAACAGAAATATATGCATCCAGTTCTTTTGCTTTCTCAATAAATGGTACTGCAAAACGGGTTTTTAATTCTTCTTCTTTTTCTTTTGCTATAATAGATGTTCCTTCAATTCCAATCCATTTCGTAAGCAGAATATCCATGCCAGGCCTTGCTCCGGCCGTTGAGATCAGATGGTCTTTTTTTGCTTTTCCAACACCGCACACTGATATCACAGGCTGATTTACCACACGCGTCACCTCCGTATGGCCTCCCATGACCTGTACATTTGCTCTCTCACATGCTTCCTCAACCTGCTTCATCATCAGACACAGATCCTGTTCACATACAGAAGTTGGTAAAAGAACCGTTAAAAGTACACCAACCGGCTCTGCACCCGCACTTGCCAGATCATTTACCGTAATCTGGATTGCCAGCGTCCCAATATCCTTTGCTGTTCCTGTGATCGGATCTGTCGACATTACTACTATCTCATCCGGTTCCAGCTGCAACGCGGCACAATCCTCTCCGACCCCTGCTCCCAGCAATACTTCCGGTCTTTTTGTATGGATTTGTTTAAAAACGGATCTCTTTAATACATTTTCCGGTACTTTTCCAACTTTCATCTGTCTACCTCACTATTGTCCTTCGCCTGGAGTCTGCGTAACATCCCCCTCCGGCACACTGCCGATAATGGAATTTGCCTCTGATGAACCATTATCCGTACTTCCTTCACTGCCACCAGCTGCAGGTGCAGCTGTTCCCGCATACTGCGCAACGGCTGCATAAATGGTTGCCTCATCACCAGTTGCAATCGCCGCATTCACTGCTGCGGATGCATTTGGATCTGCCGAAGCAATTCCTACATTTACAATCTTTGGCGAAGCTTTATAAGTACTCTTGTTGACTGCATCCCTGCTCTGCTCTACGCCATCTACTGTTACTATTTTCCATAATTTTGCCGTATATCCCATATGTTTGCCCTGGGATGTGGCAATATGTCCGATTGGATCTCCTGTTGCAACAAAAATGGTTCCAGGATCCTGTTCAGAAACAACTTCGCTCTCATAAGAGATCTTGCGGTTTGCCGGACGGGTTTCCTGTCCGTAAATATTAAAGAAAATGTCTTTTCCACTTGTATAACCTTCTATATAAATCGGTGCATCCAGATTATTTACAAATTTCAGATCCTTATAATCTCCCGCGATCGCCGCATCCATCGATGGCTTCACGTATGTTACGATCATGGAATGGTTCGATCTCTGTGTTACTTCAAGTTCTGCCAGCATCACTGCATTATAAAGTGTCGTAGATACCTGACACACACCACCGCCATATGACTGTACCGTCTGTCCATTCTCATAAGCTCCTGCAAGTTCATATCCTCCTGCTGCTGTCAATGGTCCGATCGTTGCCGCAACGGAAAATTCTTCTCCCGGATACAGCACTGTCCCGTCAATCTTGCCGGCAGCAACCGCAATATTTGTACACCGCGCTGCAGTTGAAGTTTTAAAATTTGTATTATAGCTTCCAAGCAGGTCTTTCACCTTGGACAGCTCTTCTTTTGTTCCTTCCGGCTCTACTACTTCCGCAACAAGCTCAATCTGTGCATCTGTTCCATCCCAGCCGTCTGTAAGATAGTTTTCAATTTCTTCTACAGACTTTGCAATGTTCACTTCCACTCCGGAGCTTCCTTCAATAAGCTGAAACTGTCCGTTTACTCTCGTCAGTCCATTATTTACCGCCTCATTATTTAATGTCTTCGCTTTCTGCGTAAGTACCTCTGTTGCGGCTGTCTCATTGACACTTAACGGAAGTTCAAAGACCTTTCCACCGTGTTCTAAGTCTTTGCTGTCTTTATAACGTTTGATCAGATTTCCTGTTTTTCCAACAGCCATGGCTTCCTGGACTGCCTGCGTATTCTTTAGCGTTATTCCAAGCTCCTCTGCTGTCACTTTTACGTCTTTTCCGTTTGCCGTCAATGTAAACACTGCCTGGTTCACACTCTGTGCATAATCGTTGATTGCAGCTGTCGCTTCTTCTTCGGTCATACCTCCCACTGAAATATTCCCGATAAACACACCATCAGCAATCGTATTTTCTTTCCCGTTCTCTGCCTTAGTCAATATTTCATTCCCTGCAAAAACGCAGCAGACCACAACTGCTGCAAGCAGAATCCATTTTGTCACTCTTTTTGTCATTCTTGCTCTCCTCTTTGCATGCACCTATTATTTTGCGTTTTTCTCTCTTCCGCTCATTTTATCATAACCACTTTCATTTTCAAGGTGCATAACCACGAATATCCTTAAATGGCATTTTATTTTTTCGTTATTTTACATGAAAGCCGCCAGTATTGTTGTGAGCAGCATAGCTGCTACAAGCACAATTACAATCGCTGCCATCAGTTTCTGATTCTTTTTCTTTCCAAAATGATACATTCTAATCACCTTTCCTTTTATCTACTACGATGTAACAGTTCTTTTTATGATAGCACATCATCGGTCAATTTTCCAACGGGTATTTTTCCATATCTTACAATCAGCTGGTCTGTCAGACGCGACATCTCATTTCTTGAAATATCCTGCGGTATTTCCGGAAGCTCTATGTGATGATAAGACGCAAATCGCTGTAAGTATAAAAACTGCTGTTTTGTTGCCGGTGTCTGTTTTTTCACCTTATACTGAAGTGGATAAGGTTCAAACAGCTCCGGCTGATCTTCCCCATATTGTTTCCACAGACATTCCAGTACTTTCTGCGTCTGCGCCGCATCCTCATATGCCCGGTGCCCAAGGCATCTTTCAATGCCAAAATACCTGCACAGGTTTTCCAATGTTTTCTTTTCTTCTGCCGGCAGGCATTTGCGCGCTATTTTCAAAGTATCTATGGCGCTCCTCTCAAATGTGATCTTATGATTGACCGCCCACTGCTTTAAAAAGCTATAATCAAAGATCAGATTCTGCCCGACCAAAATATCTTCGCCGAGAAATGCAAAAAAAGACTGCATCGCCGTATCCAGGTCGGCTCCCTGCTCTGCCATCTCGTTCGTGATGCCTGTGATTTCCGTTACTTTTTCAGTCAGTTTCCGTCCCGGATTGATCATCTGTGAAAAAATATCTGTCACTTTTCCATCCCGTACCCGGACTGCACCTGCTTCTAAAATCCGGTCTGTCTTCGGATTTAAGCCGGTCATTTCCAAATCAAGAACAACATAATCCGTTATCATTTTTCTGCCTTTCCTGCCATGACTGGTTCTGTTTCTTCTATATCACATATCGTAACCGTTGCCTGATGATCTAACGGGTCACGGTTTTCATAATCGAATAATACATAAATCGGTTTTTCCTGATAAACCGGTACTTCGCTTAACGTCTTTTCCATTTTTTCAGGGAACCTATAATGAAATGGTTCCAGATGCGATTTTGCTCCCTTTTTGCAATACTGTCGCGTCAATCCCTTAAATTCAGATGGATCTGTTGCCCATGCCGGACGGCTCTTGCAATTTTCCCTATAATAAAGGTCAAACAAAAGGCTCTCTTCGATCAGCCTTATGACGTTTTGATCGTCCACCCGTTCTTTCATAAATTCAAGCAAGATCTCGCACCGGCGCAGTCTGGAATGGCTCATACCATAATAACCTTTTTCTTCATAAAACCTGCCAAGATCCTGGAACATAAAAAAGGCGCTTTCAAACAGCGGCTCTAGTACCTTCATCGTCACTTCATACTGCCCGCTGTTATAATAAACTTCCAGCATCTCCTCGACCTGCTTAATTTTCAATATCTCGTCAAAGCTCAGCCAGTTCGTGCGCAATACCTCATATGGTGTCTTATCGTGATAAACGATTCCGTATTCTTTCGCATGCTCATACATATAAGAGCCTTTTAGCACCTTTAAAAAGCCCAGCTGCAACTGGTTTGGCTTCAATGCATAAATCTCGTCAAAGGATCTCGAAAACGTCTCGTAATCTTCATATGGCAATCCTGCGATCAGATCAAGATGCTCATGAATATTACCGCCGCTTTGGATCTTACGGACGATTTTCTTTAACAGATCCAGCTTCATCGTCCTGTGGATTTCTTTTATCGTTGGCTCGTTTGTAGACTGTACACCAATCTCTAACTGGATCAGTCCCGGCCGCATATCATGGATCAGTTCTAACTCTTCCTCATTCAAAAGATCAGCTGAAATCTCAAAATGAAAATTCGTGATACCATTATCATGCTCCTTTACAAAACGCCAGATTTCCATCGCATGCTCGTGCCTGCAATTAAACGTCCGGTCCACAAACTTTACCTGCGGAACTTTCTTCTCTATGAAAAAGGCAAGTTCCTTTTTCACAAGGTCAAGATCGCGGAAACGCAGCTTCTTGTCCACGGAAGATAAGCAATAGCTGCACCGGAACGGACATCCCCTGCTTGATTCATAATAAATAATGCGGTTTTCAAAATCTTCGATCTGATCATAACAGAATGGGATCTCGCCCATCACCATAGGCTCCTGCATCTGTGTAAAACAGATTTCTCCTGCTTCGTTGTGATAAGCTATCCCTCTGATGTCCGAGATTCTCCTATTGTGGTTTACATAATAATCGCAGAGTGTATAAAAGGTCTGTTCTCCCTCTCCGATCATAACTCCGGTTACCTGTGGATGTTCCTTTAAAAATGTTTCCACTTCGTAGGACACCTCCGGTCCTCCAACCCAGATTGGAACGTTCGGACACAATTTATGATATTCGCAGATCAGTTCTTCCACATAATCCATATTCCAGATATAGCAGGAAAAACACAGAACATCCGGCTTCTGTTTATAAATTTGTTCTAATATGTAATCCACCCTGTTATTGATCGTATACTCGCCGATCACTACCTGCTCCCCGAACTCCTTTGCATATGCTTTCAGGCTGTATACAGCAAGATTGGAATGGATATATTTTGCATTGATCGCTGTCAGAAATATTTTCATGGTTTTTCATTCTTTCTATACGTATTTCTTTTCTGATTATATGAAAAAAAGCGAAAGTTCTCAATCTTTTTTTCGGAACCGGAGCGCTAAAGTTTTTACATGAGTAAAAAAGCGGAGCGGCTGCCCTAAGAAACTGTCTATAAAATAGCAATCACTGCTTCTATCTTATAGGACTTTTCGTTCGTGCAACCGCTCCGTTTTTTCATATATTTCTATATGATTTTATATAAATTATACTCCATTTTCCCGCCCTTATCGAACGGACATATTTGTTTCCCACGCAAATATGTTTTACGTCTGTTTCTTATGCAGTAAAACAGCAAGCGTTTTCTGCAAATGAACAGAAACTTATTTCACCCTCTTTTAACAAATATACCGGATGATCACATCAAATCCTGCGATCCAGAGGAGTATCGCACCTCCGATATATGCTTTGGTCTTATGCTCAAATCCCAAATGATACCCTGTATACACGCCTAAGATCACCACTGCAACCGTCAGACATACGATCATGATCAGGATCACGTTCAGATTTGTGGCAAGAAATCCGAATGCAATTCCTGCCAGTAATGTGTAAAAACTGGTAACAGAGATCATCCGTAAAAACTTTTTGACCTGTACATGGTCTTCCCGATGTTCAACTACACGCTCGTTTTTGATTGCCTTTACGATCAGCCGGACACCTAAGCAGAAGAAAATCACTGCTGCAATGACCAGCCCGATAAACTGCTTATCCAATGCAAGCTCCCTGCTATAAAGCAGCTTTGCAAGAATATGTCCAATGTAAAGTGCCATCAATTGCCAGATAGCCGTCAGCAGACAAAGATACGTCAACCATTTTTTATTTACCTTCGCAACAAGAGAACCCTGACATTCCATGCCTGCAAAGATATCGAGTGATATTCCAAGTATAATCAGTAAATTTTCTATCCAACTCATAAATTATCTGCCGTCCTCCCTGTTTCGCGAAGCAAACTGTAACTGCCTTTCCAGACATTTTATCTAAATTCATTATAGCTGTTTTCTGGCATTTTTCCATAGACAATAAACTTCAAATGTATACAGTTTCTACTCTGCTTTAATTGCTGCTGTCTTATAAATGAATTTTACACTTCCGTTCATACCATCTGCGATGTCTGTAAACGTCTGATAATCGGAACCTGCATCTAAAACTGCCTGCATTCTTTCCAGAAGAGGTTTTAAATCTCCGTTATAACTGTTTACGATTTTCTCGATTCCGGACTCGTTAAACTCTACGATTCCATCGGCAAGCTGATGTGCGCCATCCTGTAAGGAACCAACACCATCTGCAAGCTGTCCTGTTGCATCTGTGATCTGTGCTGCTCCTGATTTTAATGCATCATTATTAGAAACTAATGTTCCAGCTCCATCTGCAAGCTGTGCTGCTCCGCTTGCAAGCTGTGCTGCTCCGTTCTTTAACTGTGATGCACCACTGCTTAATGTACCTGCCTTGTCGTTTAACTGTGTCATACCAGCCTGGATCGTATTTACACCTGTGGACAGATTTGCTGCACCTTCTGCAACCTGAGATGCTCCGTCTACAAGCTGTTTTAACTGCGCTGCTGTCTTTTCATCACTTAAGCTTGCCTGCACCTGACTCATTGCTGTAACTGCTCCGTCTACCTGCCCGATTCCGTTTTGTATGGTTGCCATCACATCACCAAGTGCATCGACTACGCGCACTGCATCAGAAATATTGGAAATAGAGCATGGCACTCCGCTTGCAGTCAGTCCTTCTGCAACCGCTGTATACTTCTGATTGATTGCCTCTTTTGTAGCAAGGTAAGTAGCCTGATCCACTACACCTGCTGCAAATCCATTTACAAGCTGCACATCTGCATCAATGATCTGCTCAAGGCTTTCCTGTGCTCCCTGTAATGCTGTCAATTTTCCTTTTGCATCGTCATAGCTCATTCCGGATGTACTTGCAAAGTTATCATATACGCCCTGTTTTCCTGCCTCAAGCGTTGCACCCATGCCCTGGATCATGGTGACTGCCTGATTGACGCCCTCGCTTACCTGGGCAGCTCCGGCTGCAAGGTTTTTGGCTCCTTCTGCGGCACTGTCTGTTCCGGCTTTTAACTGTCCGACACCACTGACTAATGCAGGAACATTATCTGCTAATGTGTTGATTCCGCTCTGTAAGCTTCCAACTCCATCTTTTAAGCTTCCAATTCCATTATTTAACGTTGTTGCTCCGTCTGTATAAGCTGTGATCGCATCCTGAAGAGAGATCACTCCATTGGAGAATTCTCCCATCTTGCTCTGTAATGTGTCCATGCCTTCTGCCAGTTCACCGGAGCCATCCTTTAACTGATCTGTCGCATCGGTCAGTTTATCCAGCAATTCATCTACAGAATCAGATGTATCCTCTCCTTCCGCACTGATGAAATTTGTTGCATTCACTGCGGCTGTCATTGTCATCTCCAGTGAAAAATCCTCCACCTGCGCAGACACTTCAAAATAATCCGGAATAGAAATGTCTGAATCAAAGTCAGAATCGTCCACTTTCAGACTATCCTTTAAGCCCGGAAGCGCATATCCAACGACGATATTACTATTTCCATCTGCGATCACTCTTCCGTTGGACACTTCAATATCGGTAAAGCTGTCATCCAATACCATTCCTGTCAATGCAACAAATGGCACACACACCTCTTCTTTTTTTCCAAGAATATCAGCTGTCACTTTTGTATTATTGGTATAGTCAAAGCGGATCGTTACCTTTCCGGATTTTCCTGCCAGATCTTCCGGCGTGATCTCTTTGCCATCCAGATAATAAGTGATTTTTTCTGTGATCGGTGCTTCCTGATCGGATGTTCCCTGATAGAAAATATCCTTTCCGCCTGCCTGCCAGCTTACTTTATTTCCACTCTGTGTAAAAGCTTCATTTCCTTTGACATTTTCAATATCGCTTAAAGTAGATGCATCTTCTAATACTTCTTTTTTATCCTGATTGATCAGATGGTCAGATACGATCGTTTTGGTTGCTTTTCCGGTACTGTCTGTCATTACATAAACGGTTTCTTCTTTTCCGATATTTACCTCATTGATCTTTAAGCTGCTGTTTAATGCATCGGTCAGCTTTTCCTCATTTTTTTCTGTTGCATTTTTCCGGTTAAAAATCGTTCCTTCGGCACTTATAACAGCGTTTCCACCTGCTGTGCGGCTATTTAATCCATACACGGATGCCCCTGTTCCAACCATTGCAACAACCAGAACACCTGCCACAATGCGTATCACATATTTATTTTTAAAATGTTTCTTTAATTCCGGTAATCTCATACTTCTACTCTGCCTTTCTTTTTTTCTACTGAACGGATGCATTCTGTTCCGTTGTACTGATCTTTACATGTTCCTTTTTCGTCCGAAAGCCTGCACTGGTCGCACAGATCACTCTGTCAAATACCATAAACATTGATGGTAAAATAAAGATAACTACAAACATACTGATGATCGCACCTCTTGCCATCAATGAGCACAGGGAACTGATCATATCAATGTTCGAATACATACCAACACCAAAGGTTGCTGCAAAGAAGCTTAATGCACTGACAATAACAGACTGTACCGAACCTTCCAGCGCTGTTGTAATCGCTTCCTGTTTCTCTGCGCCCCTGCTTCTTGCTCTCTTATACTTATTTGTCATTAAAATTGCGTAGTCAACCGTTGCACCAAGCTGGATCGTACCAATAACGATCGAAGCAATAAACGGAAGCGTCGTATGTGTATAACACGGAATACCCATATTGATGAAAATCGCAAATTCGATGACCGAAACAAGGATGATCGGCAGCGAGATGGATTTGAATACCAGTAAAATAATCACGAAAATTGCTCCAATGGAAACTGCACTGACACGTTTAAAGTCTTCATTTGTGATCTCGATCAGATCCTTCGTACAAGGTGCTTCTCCGATCAGCATTGCTTTGCTGTCATATTTTTTAATAATCTGATTGATCTGGCTGCACTGCTCGTTGACTTCATCGGATGCCACTGCATATTCAGATGCCACAACGATCAGCTGATAATTCTCACTCTCTAATACGTCTTTGATATCATCCGGAATAAACTCTTTTGGAATTCCCGGTCCTACCAGCGAATCATAACCAAGTGCCATCTTGACTCCGTCTACTTTTTCGATTTCCTTTAACATTGCCTTTGCTTCTTTCGAAGAAAGATTGCTGTCCGCAAGGATCATATGAGTTGCGCCCATGTCATACTGTTCATCCAGCTTATGATTGGCTGTGATACTGTCGAGACTTTCCGGTAAAGTTCCTGCCAGATCATAATACACATCCGTATGTGTATATCCATAAACTGCCGGGATCAAAATAATAATAAATGCCACAACAAATGCTTTGTAATGTCTTACAATCCACTTTGAAATAATTCCAAGATCCGGGATGATCGGCTTGTGTTTTGTTTTCTCGATCACCTTATCAAAAACAAGGATCATGGATGGGAGCACTGTAACACAGCAGATCACACCAAATACAACACCCTTTGCCATAACAACGCCAAGATCCATACCAAGTGTAAAGCTCATAAAGCAAAGTGCGATAAATCCGGCAACGGTTGTGATCGAGCTTCCAATCACAGAAGTGATCGTGCCTGAAATCGCATGTGCCATTGCCCGCTTTTTGTCCCCTGGGAAACGTTCCTGCTGTTCTTCATAGCTATGCCACAGGAAAATAGAATAGTCCATCGTAACACCGAGCTGTAATACTGCTGCAAGCGCCTGCGTAACATAAGAAATCTCACCCTTAAAGACATTCGTTCCCAGATTGTATACAATTGCCATACCGATCGATAACAGGAAAAACAATGGCATAATCGCTGAATCCATTGTAAGTGACAGCACGACTACTGCAAGAACGACTGCGATCAGAACGTAAATCGGAACCTCCTGATCTGAAAGATTTTTTGTATCTGTTACAACAGCTGACATACCGCTGATAAAACACTGATCTTTTACCACGCTGCGGATTTCTTCGATTGCATCCATCGTTTCGTCTGCCGACATGGAAGTATCATATAAAATCGCCATTAACGTAGAATCTGCGTCTTTGTTATTAAAAAAGTCATACAGATCATCCGGCAGCATTTCCATCGGAATACTCACATCGAGAATGGAATCATACCAGATCACATCTTTTACATGATCGACCTGTGTCATTTCCTGCCTCATCGCCGCTATATCTTTTGCATCCATTCCCTCCACTACGCAAAAGGAAAAGGCACCCGTTCCGAATTCATCTAGCAGAATGTCCTGCCCCTTCATTGTTTCAATATCTTTTGGTAAATAAGTAAGTATGTCATAATTAACTCTCGTATTAAAATATCCGATTGCTGATGGGATCAGTAATAAAAAACTGATGATCAGAATCGGAATCCGAAGTTTTACGACCGCTTTTCCAAACTTTATCATTGATATCCTCCTATCTCTTCTTTTTTTCTATAAAAAACTATAAAAAAAAAGACTGAATATGAACATATTCAATCTTTTTGCCCTGTCTCATTCTGTTATACACATTTTAAAATATGTAAACCTGAGGCTACATTTTTTCATTTTTGTATTCCTACATCTCTGCAAGTATGTCTTCCATCGATCTCTTAATGACATAATCATAGGTTTCTGCCAGCTCTTTTGCTGAAATCGTCATACCGGACTGAATCCATGTGATCACTACATAGCACATCGACTGTGCATAGTACTTTGAGATTCTCTCCGGAGTCAGCCAGGAATACTTCTGCGGCTTACCGGATCCCGTTTTCTCGATCACATCAAGAAAAACTCTTTCCACACATGACTTGGCAATCTCTTCAAAAGAATTCTGGCCTTCCAACTTGACTGCTTTGGTATAAAATTCACGATCTCTTTCAATATTGGTAAAAAGAAGTACCAGCCCCTCATTGATCATTCCGTTCTGGATCAGCGGCTGGATCGGATCTAACAATTCTGTCTGTATGATCCATTCCAGCAGCTCATATTTATCCTGAAAATGATTATAAAAGGTCGGCCGGATAACACCCGCCATGTCCGTAATCTCTTTGATCGTAATTTTTTCTATTGGATGTTTTTTGGCAAGCTCTTTGAAGCTTTCTGCCAATAACGAATTGATCGTATTCTTACCCTGTCCTGTCATATCTCCCTCATCATCACTGCTTTCGGGGCTTGCTGCCCTGCCTGCATACAAAAAACAATGCTTTTTTATTCTATCTCATTTACTCGTCAAATTCAACCGTAACAAAATAACCCTTCGGTGTCTCTTTAACATCAACTACTTTGCCTTCCTTTGATCTGATACGGTTTCCGACCGGATAATTTGCAGACATGGCATATGCTTTTCCCAGTGTATAATAATAAGAGTTTGGAAGCTTTCCTTCTGTGATTGGGATCACCTGGCCGATCTCTACCAGCCCGGTCCGCTCCATTTTAAATTCTTCCTGTCTCATTCTTATTCTTCCTCTCTGAGTCAGACGCCCTATTGATCTTCGTCGTCTACTTCCTTATACTCTACATCTAATGCATCTGCTTCCTGCTTCAGATGTCTGGCCGCCTTTGCTGCCCTGGATACGATCCAGAGATCTGAAACTCCATCATAGATCAATGCGGCGCCAATAAACTTCATTGCCAGACTGACCACACCAAAAGCATTGACAATGCAGATTATGCCAAGCGCAAAGCTGATCACACCAAGCAAAAGCACACTCCACCATTTATCATAACCATTTGCCTTCGTTTCAAAGCCAAGTTTGATATCCCCCAGTCCATGCACTGCCAAAATCACTCCGATCACGATTGGGATGATCATTGCGATATATTCCGGTCGCATATAAAGCCAGATACCAACCAGTACCAGTATCAGTCCAAGCATTCCGGAGAACGTGTTCCATCCATGATTCGTAAAAAATCCGATCAGATTTACGACTCCCATGACCACCAGTCCTCCTGCCAATACCATACATATGATACTTACCGTTTCAGCAGACCATATAATAAGAACAACTCCAAGCAGCATGCATAAAACAGCAGATAAGATCACATCCATTTTGATTTTCTTTAATACGTCTTTCATTCTTTCACGCTCCTGTTTTTCTTTCCAAACGGTTCTTTTTTCAGTTATCATGCAAGAATCCAAATTGATTTTGTCTAAATAGATTCTTTGCCTATTCCAGTATTCTATCATTTTTTTGCTGCCCGGTAAATATACCTTATTGAAAAAATGTAGCGTTGACAATCTCCTTCATCTCGCTTAAACTACAAGATGAATTTCAGGAGGCGATAAAAATGGGAAAAGAAGTAAAGACAAACGCGATGCGTATTCTCGATAAAAATAAGATTCCATATGAAATGATCCACTATGAATGTGATGAATTTGTAGACGGCCTGCACTCTGCCGAAATCACAGGCGCACCTGTTGACCAGTCTTTTAAAACACTTGTCATGCAGGGAAAAAGCAAACAGTATTATGTTTTTGTTCTTCCGATCGCAGAAGAGGTCGACCTTAAGGTTGCTGCAAAAGCAGTTGGGGAAAAATCCGTGGAAATGATCCACGTAAAAGATATCACTGCCATTACCGGCTATGTGCGTGGCGGCTGCTCCCCGCTTGGCATGAAGAAGCAGTTCCCTACGATCATTCACGAAAGTGCAAAGCAGTTTGATCAGATTTA
>CAKRLC010000051.1 GCA_934358955.1 uncultured Roseburia sp.
AAGAGGTCTGTATACCAATATCGATAGATTTTGAAAAGCACCCTTACGGGAGCCTTATTAAGGTTACCCTTTTTTTTACCACCGATAGAAAATAAGAATTTCCAGCTAATTTATACTTGACTTTTCATAGCTGGTCTCCTTCCTTTCTTACCTCTGATTATAAATTGCTGCATAGACAGATTCTGTCACTTTGAAAAAATGCACCAAAAAAACAGCTATGAGTTTCCTCATAGCTGTCACAGGTTTCTATATACTTTATTTCATTGCAGTTCCCAAGGTTCCACAAAAGCATTACATTGCTTCTACTACCTTACGACTTTAGTGTAGCGTTCCAATCTTGGAGATGTTCTGAAACAAATAATGTGCCTACTAAATGCAAATAATGTAAATAATTTGTCACTGCTCAATACTGCTTCGTCCGCCATTCATTCCACCATACATTACGCTAACACATTTTGTTCTCATAATCTTGCAGTTCATGAAAAATATTATCTACAAACACCACATTATCAACAATACGATACATCATAAAATACCTATGGTTCAGGAAGTTGATGCGGCGATATTCTAATTGCCGAAGTCTGGGATTATCGCATAGTTTCAAACTACCAGCCACATATTTCAAACTTTCTATTGTTGCATCGTAATCATTTAAAAGATTTTGAGCCGCCTGTTTGTTTTCTTTTTCAAAAAGAAGATATTTTACAAAGCCATCCAAGTCTTCCTCAGCATCTTTTGTAACAACCACTCTATAATCCATATTTTGTCCTCATTTCACCGGAAACGGTACTCGCATCCCGAAACATTCCCTGTTCTGCATGTTCACGCGAATTTTCCAATTTCTCCAGTAATTCATCTTCCGTCAAAGCCCCATATGGATTAGAATTTACTCTTTTTATTTCAAATGGGAAACCATTTGTTGCTACTGCCTGCGTCAAAAAAATTCGGATTGCCGTCGTGGTATCTGTGCCTAAATCTTTAAATAGTTCATCCGACTTTGCTTTTAAATCATCATCTACTCTTAACTGAATTGTACTTGCCATCTCACAAACCTCCTATCTCTTCTCATACCATCATTCTAGCAATCAAATAATGCTAAGTCAATGTATTTGCAATGACTTAGCATTATTTTTTGTGCTTTGTTATAATTTATACAGGACTTTTCTTTTCTCTTCGCTTCTCTAAATCAGCCTGAATCTGTGGAAAGATTTTATCTAAATCATAAAAAAACATCAGAACGATTCCCAACGCACAGAATATAAATGGCAGATAACTAAAGCTTACTTTTAATCCCATCACTGCTGTGGTGCTCTGCACCGCTGCCGCTGCGTCATAACCACCCATTTCATTAATCCAACCAATAATTGCCCCTGCAAATCCCGCCGATATTTTCGTAACAAATGTCATCGCTGCCATACCGACTCCTTCTGCCTTAGTTCCTGTCTTCCATTCTCCATAATCAATCGTATCTGCAACCAATCCATATACAACTCCTGCCGCGAATCCTCCGCCTAATCCTTTTAGTGCACTACAAATGATAAGCATTGTGAGATTATTTCCCAAAACACACTGAATCCCCGTTCCGATTGTCATAATCGTTAATCCAATCATCAACGTATTTCTCTTTCCCCATTTTTTCATTGGAATAAATGCAATAAAAAGAGAAATCATCTGTGTAATAGACATAAAGTTTGCAAATTGTGGATAATAAGCAGTATCACCCAAAACACCTTTCGCAAAATAAAGTCCTGCGCCTCCGGTAAATGCTGTAAAAAACATCACAAATAATGTTGTCACAACTGCAAGAATCCAATATTTATTTGTAAACAGAGAATGTATTTCTTCTTTCACATGAATTTCCACTTTTTCAGATGCACTTCCGCAACGTTCTTTTGTTCCAAAGAAACAAATCAGGTGTAGAATCAATCCACAAATTGCATATATTCCGACTACAATCTGCCATGCTCTCTGGTCTCCGCCCAGCGCTTTTGTTGCCGCATCAACTGTTGACTGCACTGCAAGTGTTCCGAATGTAGCACCAAACAATACGAAAATTCCCAAAACTCCTCTTTCATAAGGATTGGAAGTAATATTACATGTCATCGCATTATATGGCACATAAAGGGCTGTCAGAAAAACAGAATTACAAATATTGTAAGTGATAAATACATAAATATACTGAACAATTTCTGTCATACCGCCCGGTACACAAACGAGCAGTAATCCACTGATTGCATATGGAATACACGTTCTGATCACCCAAACTCTTGCCTTTCCGTATTTTGAATGTGTCCTGTCTACAATCATCCCCATAATAATATCTGTTACACCATCAAACAGTCTTGAAACCATTAGAATCGTACCAATGATACCCGCATTCAGCATCATTACATCTGTATAAAAAAACATTAAAAATGTTGCAACAATTGTATTAATCAGTGCAATTCCTATATTCCCTGACATATATGCCATTCTTTCAGCCACACCAAGAGTGGTATTTGGTTCCATAGATTTTGTAAATAACTTCATTTCTTATCCCTTCCTGTTCTTATTTTATCTTTCTATATACCATCTGTAAGTTGTCTCGTTTTACAACCTGTCCATCACAGAGTCCCTGATCCTCATATTTCCCTGTCAGCTTTCCAGTCAAAATATCATCGCATAACGCAATATAACGTTCAAACACGTCCTCTCTCGCTGGCACCATATGATGCGAAGGAATAATTGCTTTCCCGCCGTGTTTCCTGTAATAATCTTGCATTTTCAAAATAGACTCCCGATATTCTGCTACACTGGCGGCATAGTCAAACCCCAGTAAAACACCCTCTTCGCAAGCCATATCTCCCACAAAGAAATATTTTGTTTTTTCATCAAACAGACAAATACTTCCCGGAGTATGCCCCGGTGTTTCTATAAAAGATACTTTTCTTCCTCCCAGATCAAAGAATCCACATACCGGTAAATCTTTATATTCTACAAGCTCTATATGTAAACTATCTTCTACCTGCTTTTTATATTTTTTCAGCCTGAAAAGAAACCGTGCCAGAACATTTTGTTTTTCATAATTGTTTATCATTTTGCGTAAAGTATCATAGTCTGAATGTGCCCCGGCAACTCCTCTGTCTGCTTTTGAAAGATAAACTGTCTTAAATTCCGCATTTCCCCCAATATGATCAAAATGTCCGTGTGTATTTACAACATCAACAGGGAGTGTCGTTATCTGTTCAACATATTTTTTAATTCCGGTAATTGAATAACAGGTGTCAATCAATAAGGCGCTTTCGTCTCCGACAATCAAATATGCATATACATTTGCGATTCCAAGCCAATAATACTTTATCTGGTAAACGCCATCTGCAAGTTTTACAATCTCATTTTTATTTGCCATATTTTCACCCCCCTTTATCCTGCAAGAAAATCAAACATATCATCCAGCATATCACGCCAAACGAAAATATCATGTGCCCCTTCTGTTTCTTTATGCACAACCGGAATATCATTTTCTTTTAACCATTCTGCAAATCTTCTCTGCTGTCCATAGATTAATGGATCTTGTTTACCGCATCCAATAAAAATATTCGGAATAGTTTTCTCATCCTTAATTGCTTTTTTTACTGCACCCATGCAACACTGATCACTGTTTTCATACTGCTCCCTGCTTCCAAAAACAGGATTCAATGCTGTTTCTGTAAATGGAGTTTCATTAAGTGCTGTAACCTCATAAAAATTAATGCACGAAGAAAGTACTGCTATTTTCGAAAATGTTTTTGTCTGACTAAACCCGGATACTAATGCCCCATGTCCTCCCATAGAAATCCCGCCGATAAATGTTTCTTCTCGTCGATGAGAAAGAGGAAATAATGTTCTTGTAACTTCAACCAGTTCCTCTTCTACAAATTTTCTATAATTACTGATGCCGTCCTTTTTATCCGCGTAAAACGAATTATCACCGTCACACAATACAATTGCCATCCCTTTCAGCATTGACTGAACCATCAATGGTAAAAAGCGTGTCAGTTCCGCTCCGTTTCCATTAAATCCATGCAAGAAATATAATGTTTTACATGGATATACGTCATTTCCAAATCCTTCGTGACTTGGAAGCATTACTTGTATCTGTACTTCACGTGTCAAAGCTTCCGACTTAAAATTCATTTCTATGTATGCCATCTTCTACACCTCCTCCAAAAAATCACGCAGCATCTGTATATACCGTTCTTTATCACATATACTATACGCATGATCTCTTCCTTCATAAATTTCGACACGAGATTTTGGGTTCTTCATTACGTTTCCCAATTCCTTTGCACATTCAACTGACACAGCTCTATCCATATCTCCATGCACCGCACAAATCGGAACCTGCGAATTTTTCACTACATCAATCGGATTGTTATCCATCACATCAAATCCCAACTTCCTGGCACGTCTCTTTACAACCGGGATTAAAAACGGGTTCGGCAAATGCACCATACTTCGATAAACAAATGGTAATCCCTGAGACACTCGGATAAAACCGCAGTCTTCCACAACATAATCGATATTCTCTGTATATTTTAATGCATTCATCACACTGACCGCCCCCATGGAAACACCAAGCAGCACAATCTTTGTATCCCTGCCACATCGCTGTTTTACCCACTCTGTCAATGCTGCTACATCCGTTGCCTCTTTTATTCCAAACGATCCAAACGGTGCCTTACTTTCCCCGAACCTTCTCTCATCAAAAAGCACTGTTGAAAACCCCAACTTACGAAACAGTTCTGCATAAGGAACCATAGCGTAACGATTCTGCCCGAATCCATGTGCAAGAATCACACATCCTCTTGCATCTTCCAGCGGATGAAACACCGCTGGTATCTGTATTCCGTTATTTTCACACACAAATTTCTCCGTTTTCCATTTTTCATAAGCATCAAAATCCGCATCTGCATAAACAGCACGCTCCGCTGATATTTCACATGTTTTCCGTTCCTTTATCTGTTCCGGTGTCGGACAGAATCTGGATGGTGGTGTCATAATAAGCGTTGCCATAAAATTTGCTATAAAATATTCTACTGTCAAAAATATAATAGCTAAACCAGCTACTACTATTCCTAAAATCTGCACTCCTGTCATCTTTTCCTCCATCCTTTCGCTTATAAATAACTGCGTTAATTATTTTCTCTAAAAATCAGTTGAGCAAAATCATATAAGCATCGTCTCCACACTTTCCATTCATGACCGCCTTTATATATTTTTCTCTCACATTCCAGTTTGCTATTTTGGATAAATACATCGTCTGATTTAAAGAAATCAATAAATTGATCCTCATCTCCGATTCCCCGGAAGAATAACTTATTGTTTTTACAAAAAGCATCTATATTATTTTCTGCTAGATGACTCTGGTTTTGTGTCAGAAAATCTTGTACAAATCCGCTGAACACTCCCACGTAAGAAAACAGGTCAGAATTTTCGAATGCCATAATGGATGTCTGCAAACTCCCCATCGAAAGTCCCGCCATAGCACGATGTTCCTTATCTCCAAGAATCCGATATTTATTTTCGATATATGGAATTAACTCCTCTTTCATAAACGTGGACAATTTGCGAAACTTCAGAATCCTTTTTTCCGCATCTTCCTCATACATCATTCCATTCGCCATCACAACAATCGTCGGAACCGCTTTTTTATGATATATCAGATTGTCATATATAAAATTCATTTTCCCCTGACCGATCCAGCAAGTCTCGTTTTCTCCGTGTCCATGCTGCAAATACATTACAGGATATTTCTTATCTGTATTTTTCATATATTCCGCCGGAAGATAAATCATAATCCTTTCCATTTGTCCTGTTATTTTACTTTCGAAGAAATCACAGACAAGGCTTCCATGCTCTACTTCTAATAACTGGATTTCATTATTCTGCTCAGGAATATCAATATAATTTATTACCTGATTCCCTCCATACCCTATTGGGAGAAATTGTGAGATAATACTTGTGCCATCGATTTTAAGAAACAATGCAATAAACCCTTCCCCCATATCAAATTCTCCGCACCAAAAATCTCCGTTTTTTGCAAGTATATATTCTTTTGAGTAATCCCATATTTCTACTTTCTCAGCATTCGGATAATATAGTTGAAATTTAATTCTTCCTGTTTTCATAATTACATATGGATCTGGTAAGATCTCTGTTTTAGGTCTGGCAATCACTACTTCATCATTAACGGCAGGCGCTAATCGTGTCTGAAAAGAAATCACGTCAGAACTATAAATTTGATTCATTATTTTTCTCCTTTTCTCATAAAATTTGTTGTATATTTTTCTGTACCAAATGCTACTGCATAACTATCATTCATTCAAGTTTTTTATACATTTTGCACAAAAAAATAGCAGAGTGCCACAAATAGACGCTCTGCTTTATAAAATATAACCAATATTTTTATGGAACGTTATTCTGTCGTTCCACCCATTTGGATTTTAACCGGAACAAGGTATCTAGCTTCCGTATCTAATTCCTCCATTCTTTTATTTAATACATCTACACATGTTTCTGCTAATTTTTTTGTGTTTTGTACAATAGTAGTTACCTGTGGACTAACTAAACGTGTAATATCATTTCCGTCATAACCTACAATTTTAAGATCTCTTGGAACTACAATTCCTCGCTTTTTCGCCTGCACCAGACAAAAATAAGCTTCCAAATCTTCCGTAAAGATTCCATCAATCTTTACGCGTGTATTCATGAATTCATTAAACATTTCTTCCACCATCTGAAATGTGACTTGGTCTTCGGTATTTTCTATAAGAGTTACTTTTATACCTCTTTTTTTCAGCAGCTGTATACATTCAGTAATACGATGCCTTGCATATACCGGTGTATTTGATTTTACGCTTAAAATCACTATATTTTTACATCCACAACGAAAAAGGAGTTTAGCTGCAAGTTGCCCGCCCTTTACATGATCGGATGCAACAAGAGGGATTCCTGTGCCCAATTCACTTTCAAAACTTACCACCGGTATCCTTCGCAAACGTTCTATATCACAGCTGTCTACATCCGCATTTATAATCAGTCCATCAAGCATTTGCTTCTCTACCAATTCAATTGCTTCTGAGATTTGTTCGTTCTCTTTACTATTTATAATTACTGTTCTATATCCATGCATTTGCAAGGCTTTTTCCGTATGCCATAAAAAGCTACCGAAAAATGGCTGTGAACTATTCGGAAGTACCACGCCTACAAAACCACTCTTTACTTTTTTATTACTTTTTCTTTTTAACAAAACTGAAGGATCGTACTTTAACTGCTCTGCAATTTTAAGTATATGCTCTTTCTTTTCAGGAGTAACATATCCATTCCCACTCAAAGCCCGTGAAACTGTACCTGTGCCAACTCCTGCTGCCTTTGCTACATCCTTTATTGTTACCATAGCCTAACCATCACTTAAACTTTCAAATCTACTATTCTTATGTTTATAATAATTTTTTCTGTCCAACATGTCAAATAGTTATTCTATAGTTCTCATCAGTTTCTTTGGGATATCTGCTTTCTGAAATAATGCAACTGCGATCGGATACAGTGAAAATGCAATGATAAAGGTTCCGATTCCTCCATAGGATAAAACTAAACCTGTAAGCATAATAACAAGTACCACTGATTTTTCGCCAAGAATCTTTAACATCTTATTGGCGATTCCAACAGATGCTCCACTGTCGCCCATCACCTTGCCAAAGATTGCGCCCAGCATAAAAAGTAAGAACCAGTTTCCGGCAAATCCTGACATTCCTGTCATGAATTTTTCACTTAAAGTTGTCACAGGATCCATTGCGTTGAATAATATTACGATCAATGCCCCTGCGAGTGAAACGATTGCCATGTGCCAATTTTTCCGGCATTCCATACAAAATATCCCGGCGTAGAGCTCAAGTTAGAGGACCACACCGTTGCAGATCAGTATAAATATCTGCGCGATGGTAAGCTTGATATCGGAATGGTCATGGTCAAGCAGTATCTCCTTGAAGACTTTGAATACATCCACCTTGCCTCAGAACGTTTTCTCCTTGGTGTTCCCCGCACACACCCACTCTCACATTTTTATGCACCTACCGAGAATGGTGATTACCCGGAAATGGATCTGACGCTTTGCAGACACGAACCCTTTTCACTGATGTTCAGCGGTTCAACGCTCCGTCAGACAATCGATCCTTGCTTTGTTCATGCCGGTTTTGTTCCCAAAATCATGTTTGAATCCAGAACCAACCATGTTCTCGCCCTCATGGTATCCAAGGGAATCTGTCTCACGATCCTGCCGGAATCCCAGGCCAAACTGTATCCTGATCTCTGCTGGTTCCGGCTTGAAGACAATCCAACCTGGGAAAGCTGTATGATCTATCACAAAGAAAAACCGCCCAGAAAAGCTGGTCGTTATCTGATCCAGCTTGCCAGACAATATGGAATCTCCCTGGAACAAAAAAGCATACCGCAATGGGAATGAACCATTGCGGTATGCTTTTTTATTATTCTGCGAATCTTCCGCAGCACTGTTTATATTTCTTTCCGGATCCGCATGGGCATGGATCGTTCGGATAAATCTTGGCTGCTGCACGCTTCTTCGGTGCTGCTGCCACAGAATCATCTTTGTTCGTTCCGGTTACTTTTGCAACCTGCTCACGCTCTACCTTCTGTTCAATCTTGACATGATATAACAGGCGGATCGTATCTTCCTGAATATTTGCTGTCATCTCATCGAACATGTCAAATCCTGCCATCTTATATTCAACAAGCGGATCTCTCTGACCATATGCCTGTAATCCGATACCCTGACGAAGCTGTTCCATATCATCAATATGATCCATCCACTTACGGTCGATCACTTTCAATAATACGACACGTTCTAATTCGCGGAACTGTTCCGGTTCCGGGAACTCTGTTTCTTTTGATTCATACAGCTTCACTGCTTTTTCTTTTAACAGATGCTTCAGTTCTTTATTATTCTTCACATCAGAAATCATCTCAGCAGTAACCGGTTCTAACGGAATGATCGGAAGCAGTAACTGATTTAATTCATTCAGATCCCATTCTTCCTTTGGAATATCAGCAGAAATGCAGGTATCCACACAGCTCTCCACACGATCTGTGATCATCTTAAAGATCGCATCCCTCATGCTCTCTCCGTTTAATACACGCAGACGTTCTGCATAAATGATCTCTCTCTGGTCATTCATAACCTGATCGTATTCTAACAGATTCTTACGGATTCCGTAGTTATTTGCCTCAATCTTCTGCTGGGCCTTTTCGATAGCAGAGGTCAGCATCTTATGCTGGATCTGTTCATTTTCCGGAACTCCCAGGGCATTAAATACATCCATCAGCTTCTCTGAACCAAACAGGCGCATCAGGTCATCCTCTAAGGAAATGAAGAACTGGGATTCTCCGACATCTCCCTGACGTCCGGAACGTCCACGCAGCTGATTATCGATACGTCTTGACTCATGACGTTCTGTACCGATGATCTTTAATCCTCCTGCTGCTCTTGCATCTTCATCCAGCTTAATATCGGTACCACGACCTGCCATATTCGTCGCGATCGTAACAGCACCATGCTGTCCAGCTCCCGCTACGATCTCTGCCTCAAGTTCATGGAACTTTGCATTTAATACGTTATGCTGGATTCCTTCTCTTTTTAACATGCCACTGATCAGCTCAGAAGTATCAATATTGATCGTACCTACTAATACCGGCTGTCCTTTTTCATGGGACTTTTTCACTTCTTCCACAACAGCGCGGTATTTTTCTTTCTTTGTCTTATAAACGGCGTCATGATGATCGATACGCTGTACAGGGCGGTTTGTCGGGATCTCGATAACGTCCATGCCGTAAATATCTCGGAATTCTTTTTCTTCTGTCAAAGCAGTACCTGTCATACCTGCTTTTTTATCGAATTTATTAAAGAAGTTCTGGAATGTGATCGTAGCAAGTGTCTTACTCTCACGTTTTACCTTTACATGCTCCTTTGCTTCGATCGCCTGATGTAATCCGTCAGAATAACGGCGTCCCGGCATAATACGTCCGGTAAATTCATCAACGATCATAACCTGGTCATCTTTTACAACATAATCCTGATCGCGGAACATTAAATTATGTGCACGCAGTGCAAGAATTACATTATGCTGGATCTCAAGGTTCTCTGCATCTGCAAGGTTCTCAATTTTAAAGAACTGCTCAACCTTCTTCACACCTTCCTGTGTCAGGCTGACTACCTTATCCTTCTCATTTACAAGGAAATCACCTGTCTCCTCCTGCTCGACACCCATGATCGCATCCATCTTGGAATATTCCGGCACATCCTCACCACGTTTCATCTGCGTAGCCAAAATGTCACAGGCCTCATATAACTTGGTAGACTTACCACTCTGACCGGAAATGATCAGCGGAGTTCTCGCCTCATCGATCAATACAGAGTCAACCTCATCGATGATTGCAAAATGAAGTCCACGCTGTACAAGCTGCTCTTTATAAATCACCATATTATCTCTCAGATAATCAAATCCGAGTTCATTATTGGTCACATAAGTAATATCACAATTATACGCTTCACGACGTTCATCGTTATTCATGGAGTTCAGCACAACGCCTACCTTTAATCCAAGGAACTCATGAACCTGTCCCATCCACTCAGAATCTCGTTTTGCAAGGTAGTCATTGACTGTAACGATGCAGACACCCTTTCCTTCCAACGCATTCAGATATGCCGGCAAGGTAGAAACCAATGTCTTACCTTCACCTGTCTTCATCTCTGCGATACGTCCCTGGTGCAGGATAATACCACCAATGATCTGTACACGGTAATGTTCCATCCCAAGTACACGTCTTGCTGCTTCACGAACAGTTGCAAATGCCTCTGGTAAAAGGTCGTCCAATGTCTCTCCCTTTTCCAGACGTTCTTTATATTCTTTTGTCTTGTCTTTTAATTCTTCATCGGAAAGCTTCTGCATAGAATCACGATAGGACTCTACTTTGTCCACAAGAGGATAAATTCTCTTTAATTCCCTCTCACTGTGTGTTCCGAAAATCTTTGTTAATGCACTCATAAAAACTCCTATTCCTACTGCCGCCTCTGTACACTTTCTGATTTGGGATGCGTCGCGATCTTTTGACGCAAACCTCGCACGGTATCATCATTGTAACACCTTTCCTCCTCCATCACAACTAAAAATGACGTAAACGTTTTGTGAATTTTTTATTAACGGCGATGTTCCTTCCACCACAAAAAAAGACTTGTCGAACACTTTCCTGATGATATATAATGTATGGCATCCCGATATAAAAAATAGGAGGTCATCATATATGAAATATGTATACAAAACAAAAGGTACCTGTTCTACTCAGATCGAATTAGAGTTAGACGGAAATGTTGTTCATAATGTCAAATTCACCGGAGGCTGTAACGGAAATCTTCAGGCAATCCCTAAGCTTGTAGAAGGTCTTACCGTTGAGCAGGTTGAGCAGAAGATTGCAGGTATTTCCTGCAACGGCCGCGGAACTTCCTGCGGAGACCAGCTTGCAAAAGCCTGTCGTGAAGCTTATGAGGCAGAGCAGAAATAATCTTCTCCTCTCATAACCGCTTATGAGCAATTTAAAATGAATTTCATAAGATTCCGGTGTCAGCAAGTCTGCCTGTAAAAAACAACCGCAGACCTTTTGGCACCGGAATTTTTATGATGTTGCGGGCAAATGATCTGACCATTTGTTGCAGCATCATCTTCTCTTTTAATTCGGATCCTGTATCACCGGCTGAAGCTGTTTTCCTTCCAAAGCAAATTCAATCGTTTCCGGGAGCAGCTCCATTTTTGCGATCAGGGAATTCGGTTTGCTTCTGCAATTATCCTGTCCGAACGGAACAAAATAAATATTTTTCGTATTCATCAGCATACCAATATTTTTAAAATTTGCTCCAAGCGCATCATTCGTGGCAATTGCGATCACCAACGGTTTTCCATTCCGCATATGCGCCTTTGCCGCCATTAAGACCGGCGTATCCGTAATTCCATTACATAGCTTTGCCGCTGTATTTCCGGTGCAAGGGGCAATCACCATAATATCCAAAAAATTATTTGGCCCGATCGGTTCTGCATCACAGATCGTCCTGATCCCCTCATTTCCAGTCATATTGCAGATTCCTTCTGCATAATCCTTTGCACTTCCAAACCGCGTATCACAGTTCTGTGCATTAAAAGAAAAAATCGGGATCACATTTGCTCCTGTCTCGGTAAGCTTCCTGATCTCTTTTCTCGTTCTTGCAAACATGCAAAATGATCCTGTGATTCCTACTCCTATATTATATTTTGAAAAATCCATTTTTTACCCTTTCCTGTCTTTTTCCTTCATGCGGATTGTTTTTATGTGATAGGCTGCAATTTCTTATCATCTAAAGCCCGTTTCATTGCACGTTCCAAAATATAAGCACTCTCCTTCGGTGCATATTTTCCCGGAAGTCCCGGTGCAAGCTCTGCCCTGATCCCGTATTCCCTGGCGCACTCAAAATCTGTTCCACCAGGCGCAGATGCAATATCTAAAATATAAGCATCTCTCGGAAGCTCTTTTAAGATCACCCTTGTAAGAACCGGTGCCGGAACCGTGTTTACAACCATTGCTGCTCCCATCGCCTCCTCCGGGCCGAATGCAAAATCAGCTGCATAAAAACCATCTCTTTTTGCCTGCTTCCTGCTCTCCCGTCTTCTTGCAAGGACCGTCACCCTCGCTCCAAGTCCTTTTAATTTTTCTGCAACTGCTTTCCCACAGTATCCATATCCAGTCACAAGGATCTTGGCTCCTTCTATATTATACGGACTGTTGCTGATCAGCTCCGACAAAACACCTTCTGCTGTTGCCACTGCATTCTCCTCTTTTACAGTCTCATCTTCCATAAAATCAAAAAAAGCAATGCCTCTCTTTGTTAAAATTTCTTTCTGTATCTCAGAAAAGCATCCCCCAAATACCATGGCATCCTTGTTTACATTTTCATTTAAAATTTCATTTAACACTTGCTGATCACGGATTTTTGCTATCGGGACCGGCAAAATCAGTATCTTTGTTTCTTTTAAAAAATCGCAGAGCTTTTCTAACTGCTCTTTTGCAGTCTGACTGTTTCTGATATCAAGGCAGCGTACGTTCATTCCCTTTTTTGTCAGAATTTCAGCCAGATAAACCTGACGCATGTCACTGATAAGAAGTAACGTCTGTCTGACCATCTCTTATTTCCTTTCCATCTTCAAACTTTCCTCTATTTTAAAAATCTGTTTCGCTCCCTTACCTTATTGTATGAAGCCATCCTTATTTTGTTACGCACCCTCTTTTTTACTTCACAAAACTTAGGTGTTAAACGATCCGCTCTATAATTTTTTATATCGTTTATATTTTCAGAATATTTCATTCATTTAATGTAATTATAAATTTATTTTCATTTTTTTATCTTTTTTTCTAAAAACATGTTGACAAACACTCTTTTATCTGTTATAACATAATTAACAAAAGAACAGAGAACAAAATAAAAGAAAGAGAGGTACAGACCACCAGAAACATAGCGAATTACCCAAACTAAAACAAAAAGAAAAGAGGTACAGACCACCAAAAACTTAAGTGCATTCGCTTTTTTAATCAAAAGATGAAAAGAACATCATGACGATCCTAATAAAGGAAGTATGAATTAGTATCAGACTAGAATCTCATTTTATATGATACAATTCCAAAAGTCATAAGAAAACAGATTCAGAATTTGAGAGAAAGAACGAAGAAGTCCAAAAAGTTACAAAGATGTTTTACTGAATGTGTAAAACAAAAAAAGTAACAGCCAAAAGGCAAAAGAAAAGGTAATGATCAGAGATTTATAAAATCGAAGAAAAAGTTACCAAAGAAAAAAGGAAACCAGGAAAACTGGTAACAAGAAAAGAGAAAAACAGAATAAAGAGGTATAGTCCAATGGATGAAATAGTTTAAAAGGCGACATTGAAAGAAAAAAAATTTCGATGTCGCCTTTTTAATGTATTCCTTTTTCCCACACCTAAATCACTTTTCTCATGCAGCAAAGCAGCCAACGTGTGCTTTGCCGCATAAACTGAAATGATCCTATAACTGTGTGATCACAAAAATATCGTAAATTGCTTTGATCGCATCTTCAAAGTCATTGTTGCTTACGCCAATGATGATATTTAACTCAGAAGATCCCTGATCGATCATCTTAACATTGATGTTGGCATGTGCCAGTGCTGAGAAAATTCTTCCTGCTGTTCCGCGGGTAGATTTCATACCACGTCCTACGACTGCGATCAATGCCAGATTTCCTTCCAGCTCAATGCTGTCCGGATGTGCTTTTCTATGGATTGCAGAGATTACAGACTGCTCTTTTCCTTCAAATTCTGCCTGGTGTACAAAAATGGTCATTGTATCGATTCCAGATGGCATATGTTCAAAAGAAATACCATTCTCTTCAAATGCTTCCAAAACCTTTCTGCCAAATCCAATCTCAGCATTCATCATATCTTTATCAATATTAACAGATACGAATCCTTTCTTTCCGGCAATTCCGGTGATCGTGTACTGAGGCTGATGACAGGTACTCTCTACGATCCAGGTTCCTGCGTCGTCTGGTGCATTGGTATTGCGGATGTTAATCGGAATACCTGCTTTTCTTACCGGAAATACTGCGTCTTCATGAAGGACGCCGGCTCCCATATAGGAAAGTTCGCGAAGTTCGCGGTAAGTGATCGTTTTGATCGGTTTTGGATCATCAATAATTCTTGGATCTGCGATCAGGAATCCAGAAACATCGGTCCAGTTTTCATAGCAGGTTGCATGCACCGCTCTTGAAACGATCGAACCTGTGATATCAGAACCTCCACGGGAGAATGTTTTGATCGTTCCGTCTTCCTTCGCTCCGTAGAATCCAGGAATAACAGCTCTTTCTGTCTTTTCAAGACGTGCAGATAATACTTTATCTGTTTTCTCTGAATCAAAATTTCCTTCTTCGTCAAAGAAAATCACTTCTGCTGCGTCTACAAATTCATAGCCAAGATATTTTGCCATGATAATACCATTTAAATATTCACCTCTGGATGCCGCATAATCCACACCTGCTTTGTTCTTAAAATTCTCAGCGATCTTCTGAAATTCTTCCTCTAATGAAAGCTTTAAGTTCAGTCCATTGATAATTGTGTCATAACGCTCTTTGATCTTCATGAGAGGAACACGGAAATCTTCCTCCTTCTCCGCAAGGTCGTAGCATGCATACAGCATATCCGTTACTTTTGTATCTTTTGGATTGCGTTTTCCAGGCGCACTCGGTACTACATATTTTCTCTCTTTGTCTGAGGTAATGATTTTACCTACTTTTGCAAACTGTTCTGCACTTGCAAGAGAGCTTCCACCAAATTTCACAACTTTTATCATTTTTCTGCTCCTCTGACTTTCTATCTCATCGTATTTTATAACGGTTTTCCACCGTTGCAGTTACTTTTGCTTCATAGATATATATATTATCCATAAATGCCTGCTCCGTCAAATCATTTTTTCAAAAACGTTGATTTTTTCACGTTTTTTTCGCCACTCTCCATATTATGTCAACCAGTTATAATCCATGATTATATTACTTAAAATCACAAGGAATATTGTTCTTTTTTAACGCGCCATAAGACCAGCTGCCAGAAAATCTGCAAGCTCTAATATCTGTTTTTCTGACTGCATGAAAATACGGATATCTGTTTCATAGTCTCCGTCCAGATAAGCTTCTGTCTGCTGCCGCACCGCATCCAAATGCTGATACAGCATTTTTCTTAATTCTTCCTCTTCATAAGCAGGTGTCTGTCTGCTGAGCAAAGATGCCATTTCCTCTGCATTTATATACCAGTCCTGCATTATTTCTGTCGTAGCAGTCGGATCTTTTTTTAATTCTGCTGCAACCTCATAGGTCAGCCTGATATGGTCCACCATAAGCAGCTCTAACCGCCGCATAATTGATTCCGGATATCGTTCCCGGAACAGATCAAGTATCGTATCCGCATTCTGCTTTACTGCGTTTTTCCAAGCATTCTGGCTTGCCAGATTTTCAAGAAATGCAGTCAGCCCCATCTTTAAAAAAATGATATGGTTAAGCCATGCCATCCGCATCTGTTCCTTTAAGCTGCTGCCTGCTGTTGAGATATTTCCGGCACCCGGCTTTTCCGGTTTTTTGTCTTCCTCATACCCCTCTCCCGGACAAATGATGAGCTTCATTCCAACTTTAAGGTTGTAAGGATTCATTCCTGCATTTAAAAGGATCAGTTCAGTCACCGTTGTTTTAAATTTTTTAGCAAGCTGGTACAGACTGTCTCCTTCCTGTACACGATAGGTAATTCTGTTTTCACAATACATTTTGGGATCCATGATCTATTTTTCTATATATTATGCAACGACAGATCGATCGTGAATCCAGGCTGCGCATTTTGCATAGAATATGGATTTTCTATGTAGGAGTCGGGTGTCAAAAGGTCGGCATTTAAGTTATGATGTCAAATCGCGCAAAAAAATATTGCAAGTTTCATTGTGCAAAACATTCCGATAAGCCTCTGAAAACGTGAATCGTGTTCAGCAGAGGCTTCCACGATTCATGAGTCTTATCTCCATTGCACAAAGAGAAACTTTCCATATTTCTTTTGTGCAATTTGACAATAAAGGTTATGGCGCAGACCTTTTGACACCCGAATCTATGTAAGTAATAAAAAGAAACTTGTCAGCAGATTCTCCACTTACCAAAAGAAGCTGCGATCGTTTTAACTCTATTACAGGGATAAAATGATTGCAGCTTCTTCTTTACACGGATCTTTTGGTATTGGATTTTTTCTTTATAAGAAATTCGCATAGATCATGGCAACGACTACGGTCAGGATACCTGCGACTGCAATGGAAAGACTACTCATCGCACCTTCGATCTCGCCCATCTCCATTGCTTTTGCTGTACCAACCGCATGGGATGCAGATCCAATAGCAACACCTTTGGCGATCGGTTCTTCAATATGGAAAATTTTTAAAATTACATCTGCGGAAATATAACCGAAAATACCGGTGATAATGATCACTGCTACCGTGATGGTCACATATCCACCCAATTCTTCTGATACACCCATACCAATCGCTGTTGTGATTGATTTTGGAAGCATCGTAACATATTGTTCATGATCAAAATGGAAGATCAGTGCCATTGCAAGGATACATGTAGCACTTGTGATAACGCCGGATACAATACCTGCAATGACTGCACGTACATTTTTCCGAAGAAGTTCAAACTGCTCATACAGCGGAACTGCCAGACAGACTGTTGCCGGTGTTAAAAGGTAGCTGATGTACTGTGCACCTGCACTATATTCTGAATAATCAATGTGGAATACAACCAGAAAAACCATAACAGCAACGATAGAGATCAGAAGCGGATTAAAAATTGCAAACTTCACTTTTTTCTTAAACCACAGTCCAAACTCATATGTCAGCAGACTGATGACAACACCCATAAATACAGAATCTGTTAAAAAGCTGTTCATCTTTTATTCCTCCTTGCCTTTCTTCTTTCCTCCACGGATCACTCTCTGGGTGATACGGCCGGATACGCCCATAACAATCACCGTGGAAACTAATGCGATCACTACGACCTGGACACAGATCGGTTTTAAATCTACCCAGGATTCTAATAAACCAACCCCTGCTGGCACAAACATCAGCGGCATAATCTCGATCAGAAAAGTGCTTGTCTCTTTTATATCGGAAACTTTAAGTATTTTAAACTCCAATGCCAAGAACAGAAGCACCATACCATAAATGCTTGCCGGTACAGAAAGCGGTATTAAATATTTCAAAAGTTCACCTAAAAATGAAATGAATAATATTATTAAAAATTGTCTTACATATTTCATTGTTATTCTCCTTCGTATCTTCTACTCTTATTAGTCAAGTTCGATTTCGTATGATACCACTACTTTTTTTAAATCACAATACTTATTTTAAATGTTTCTCTTTTTAACCATTCAAATCTTTTTCTGACTGCATAAATAAATGATACCAGTTAAAATAGTTTGATTATCAAGATACTATTGACAACGCCGCAAAAATGCGCTATAGTTCCTAATTAGTTTGACAATCAAAATATCAACCAATTGATTACAGATATGAAAGGATTTTTCTATGAGCGTACGAATTATAATAGACTCTGCATCCGACATCACAAAAGAGCATGCAGATGAACTTGGTCTTGACTTTTTACCATTAAAAACCATTTTCGGAAATGAGGAATTTCTTGATGGGATCACCTTAAGCCATAAAGAATTTTATGAAAAACTGATTGAAAGTGACTGCATGCCAACCACCAGTCAGATTGCACCGCATGACTTTGAACAGGTTTATAAAGATGTAAAAGAAAAAGGTGATACTGCTGTCGTGATCACACTTTCTGGCAAGCTCTCCGGTACTTTTCAGAGTGCCCATATTGCTTTGGATGGCTTTGAAGATATCATCACGATCGTAGACAGTGAAAACGTTTGTCTTGGCGAACAGATTCTTATTATGTTGGCTGTCCGGCTGCGCAATGAAGGCCATACAGCTTCTGAAATTGCTGCTATATTAGATGAAAAGAAAAAAAATGTACGTGTCGTAGCTTTGATCGATACACTCGAATATTTAAAACGCGGCGGTCGTATTTCCAAAACCGCTGCCTTCGCCGGAAACATGCTCTCGATCAAACCGGTCATTGCGATCGTAGACGGCGAAGTTGCGATCCTCGGAAAAGCTCGCGGCTCCAAAAACGGCTGCAACATGCTCCGTGAAGAAGTTTCCAAACACCATGGCATTGACTTTTCCATGCCGGTCTGCCTCGGATACACCGGTCTCAGTGATGCCATGCTCCAGAAATATATCCGGGACAATGCAGACCTTTGGGAAGGACATATTGACTCGCTTCCGATCAGCTCGATTGGAAGCACCATTGGAACCCATATTGGTCCTGACGGCATCTGCGTTGCCTTTTTCAGTGCTGATATAGGAAACCTTGTATAAAGAACAAATCGAAGGCATTAGTTTGGCTGTAGTATTTGTTACCAACATGTGTTAGACTCTTGTTATACAAATCGGGATTTACATGTGGAGGATTATTATGAATACAGTTAGAATGATTTTATGTGGAAATGTTGAAGATAGCAGAATGAATCCAAGTGAAAA
>CAKRLC010000052.1 GCA_934358955.1 uncultured Roseburia sp.
GGACCTATAGGGCTCGAACCTATGACCCTCTGCTTGTAAGGCAGATGCTCTCCCAGCTGAGCTAAGATCCCATATGTGTCTGTCGCCTTTCGCAACTCGCTTTGCTATTATACTATGGAACAACAATACTTGTCAACAGCTTTTTTGATGTTTTTTCATATTTTTTAATTTCTCTCCACACACCCATTTTACCATTGCAAAGTGGAATTCACCTTTTTCTTTTTGCGTTCAACACCATCTTTTTCCGTCATATACTCTGCTCTCATATAAGCTTTCCCATATCAACTTTTTCTGCTCTTACATAAAATGATGTTGAACACAAACTATAAAACAGATCTCATTATATCCGCAATTATTGTTCCAGCAATCTTTCTACAAGCTTTACACACTCTGCTGCATCCTTGGAATAACCATCTGCTCCAATTTCTTCTGCAAAACTATCCGTAATGCAGGCACCTCCGATTACGATCCTGCTGCTGCATCCTTTTTCCTTTGCAAGCTCTACCACCTGTTTCATGCGCATCATGGTAGTTGTCATCAGCGCTGACAACCCGATCACCTTTGCATCCTCCCTTAAAGCAGTGTCCACGATCAGCTCTGCCGGTACATCTTTGCCAAGATCGATCACATTGTAACCATAGTTTTTCAGCATTAAAACAACCAGATTTTTACCGATATCATGAATGTCACCCTCAACTGTTGCCACAACGATCGTCGCCTTTTCCTCTGAATCGTTGCGCTCTAACATTGGTTCCACATATTCAATTGCCATTTTCATCGTATTGGCAGAAGCGATCAGCTGTGGCAGGAAATATTTCTGTTTATCAAATAACACACCCACTTCATTGATCGCCGGGATCAGATGTTCATTGATCACAGCATCCGGCTTTGTACCTTCTGCAAGTACTTTTTTTACTTCCTCTAAGATGCTTCCTTTATTTCCTTTCAGGACAGCTTCAAAAACAGCACTGCGTGCCACGTTGGAAGTATCTTCTGTGCTGCCTGCACTTTCTGTTTTTTTCTTTACCGGTACCAACACCCGTTCCTGTCCTGCATATTTTTCTGCAAGCATATTCATGCGGTTGATGTACCGGATATCGCTCTGTTCTTTTGCAAGTAACAGATCTGATGCAAATGCTGCATTCATCAAAAGCTCCTGCGACGGATTTGCGATTGCCATCGTCAGCCCCTTTGCGATCGCCATCGTTAAAAATGCCGTATTGACATAAGATCGCTCCGGTAATCCAAAGGAAATATTGGAAAGCCCACAAACCGTAGGAAGCTGTAATTCATTTTTACAATAAGAAAATGTCTCATAACATTCGAGCGCTGCCCTTGGATTCGCCCCGATCGTTGCAACTAATCCATCTACAATGATATCTTCCTTTGTCATACCGATTTCAATTGCTTTCTGCATAACAGTACGGATAATCTCATGCTTTTCAGCAGAACCTTCCGGAAGCCCTGCGTCCGATAACGGGAGTAAAATAAACATAGCTCCGTATTTTTTTGCGATTGGAAGCAGTTTTTCCATTTTCTCCGTTTCCATTGAAATAGAATTGATCAAAGCGCGTCCCGGATAAATACGCAATGCTGCCTCGATAACATCCACATAACTGGAATCGATGCATAATGGGCAATCGACCGTTGTCGTCACTTCATATATCGTATTTAACATCATTTCCTTTTCATCAATCCCATTCATTCCCATATTGATGTCAAGGATCACTGCACCATTTTCTTCCTGCTCTAATGCCATCTGACGCACCAGATTCAGACTGCCTTCCCGCAGCTCTGCCTGCAGCTTCTTCTTCCCGGTAGGATTGATACGTTCCCCGATCACCATGAAGCTGCCATCCAGATCCATCTCTACAAGCCTCCGTTCTGAAGTCAGAACCCGTCTTTTGGTCTGTAACGGCGTCGGTACCGGCATATCACCTACTGCTGCTTTTAATGCGCGGATATGCTCCGGTGTTGTTCCGCAGCATCCGCCAATGATCGATGCGCCCGCCTCTATTAATTTTCTTCCGCAGTTTGCAAATTCTTCCGGACCGGTTTTATATACAGTCACTCCATCTTCCAGTTCCGGAAGTCCCGCATTTGGCTTTGCAAGGATTGGAATTGTTGCATAATCTGCCATCTGACGCACTGGTTCAAGCATATCTTCCGGACCGGTCGAGCAGTTGATTCCGATCACGTCTGCTCCAAGGCTCTGCAGCACTACGGTAGCAGTTGCCGGATCCGTTCCATATAATGTCCTTCCATCCGGATTGTACGTAAGAGAAACCATGATCGGCAGATCACAAACCTCGCTGATCGCAAGAACTGCTGCACGACACTCCTGGAGACTCATCATTGTCTCAACAACAAACAGATCTGCTCCGGCATCTGCCAGAACTTTTGCCTGTTCTTTGTATACATCCACAAGTTCTTCAAACATTAACTCCCCGATCGGATATAACTGCTGTCCGGTCATCGTCATGTCTGCTGCTACAAATGCTTTTCCCTGTGCTGCCTTTTTGGAGATTCCAATCAACTCACGGTTCATTTCCTCTAATCGGTTCCCAAGCCCATACTCTTCTAATTTGATCCGGTTTGCGGTAAAGGTAGGTGCATATAAAATATCTGTTCCTGCTGCCACATAATCTTCCTGCAGCTTTATCATAATCTGAGGATTTTCCAGTATCCACTGCTCCGGGCACACACCCACAGGCATTCCTGCCTTCTGCAGATTCGTGCCGGTTGCACCATCTAAAATAATCGGTCTTTTCTTTACAAGTTCCGCAAATTCCTGTTTTGTCATATGCTGTTTCCTTCCAAATTTCTTTTATTGATAAATTAGGGATTGAAAATTCTGCTGCTATCTCTAAAAAATCATCCATTTCATCCCCAAATGTGCATGTCATAAAAAAAGAATACAGATATTATGACATTTCTCTATTTCCGGCGCAAGCATTTCTGTCAAATATTGCATATTTTCAGGAAAACATTGTATAATAAGACGATATCGATATCCAATTATAAAACAGAGGTCAGGATTATGAATATAAAGCTTCCAGAAGAAAAAGAACAGATTTTTATGCAGGAATTAGAATATGTATGCAAAAATTCCAGAATGCTCGAATCGCATAAATATATGCAACACGGAGACACCAGCGTTTTCCGACACAGTGTCTCCGTGGCTTATTACAGCTATTATCTTGCTTTAAAAATGCATGCCCCGGTAGATGAAAAATCCCTGATCCGCGGAGCACTGCTCCATGACTATTTTCTGTATGACTGGCACGAAAAAGATGCTTCCCATAAATGGCATGGTTTTCATCACGCCAAAAAAGCTTTGTCAAATGCTATGGAAGATTTTGACTTAAATGATGTAGAGCAGGATATGATCCGCTGCCATATGTTTCCGCTGAATCTGTGTCCACCAAAATATTTAGAAGGCTGGATCATCTGTTACGCAGATAAAGTATGCTCCGGCATCGAAACCTTCCAGGGCAGAAGGTCTCAGAAAAATGCACAGCACATATTGCAACATCTTGTACGCTCTTTTCATTCATGATGTGGCAAAACCATGATCCTTATTTGAAGGATAATGGTTCGTCATCTTCCCACATATCCTCATCATCCCAGTCTTCATCAAAATGATTGATCTCCGTATTTCCATTATTGCAGCCATAACGTGCATTTTTGCGTGGAGAGATCAGCATGCCGATAATAATTCCTGCCAGCCCGCAGATAGCAAGCAATAATGTACCGTCCAGCTTAGTGACTGTGACAGTTTCTGACAACGTTTCAAGACGTTCTTTCCATTTTTCCATGATAAAATCCTCCTGACATATCGTTTTATTGTAATTTAAATTTGGTTCCATTGATATTAAAAAAATCTTGCCTGCATGCCTGTTTATTTACAGCGCAAATTTCCGGATCGCATATGCAACACCATCTTCCTCATTCGATGCTGTTACAAAATCAGCTACTTTCTTTACTTCTTCAATAGCATTTCCCATGGCAACCCCAATTCCGGCTGTCTTAATAATATCCAGATCATTTCCAGTATCCCCGACTGCCATCGTCTCAGCAATGGAAATACCAAGTGTATCCGCAAGAACACGCAGACCGGTGCCTTTCGTTGTTCCTGTTTTTGTGATCTCAAGATTGGCAAATCCTCCGGACAAATAGGTTACCTGAGGGTTCGCATCTAACAGCTGCTTTACGCGTTCACGGTCTTTGAAGTTTCCATCTTCTAACGGATAAAAATTCAAGGTCATTTTCTCGACACCCAGCTTATTTTCTTCCAGATAAGCTGCAAGGTCTTCGACAGCGATCGTGGTAGACCTGATAAATTCTCTTGTGGCAGGCGGCATTGTAAGCTTTTCGATCATTGAAAGCTCTGATGTCTCACCGTAGCGGAAGCCTCCCACAAATGCATTCATATGAATATCCAATTTCTGGAGTTCCCGGATGATCGGGCATACTATCTCGTGATCTATCAGATTTGAATATATACATTCTTTTTCCGGCATGCGGTAGACAGCAGCACCATTTGCAGTAATGGCGTAATGAACGCCAAGCGGCACCAGTTCATCCTCATGAAGTCCGACATAGGGACGTCCGGTTGATATCACAACCTCAACGCCTGCTTCACAGGCCTTACGGATCACATTTTTATTTTCTTCTGATATCTCGTTGGCAGCGTTTAAAAGCGTACCATCCATATCAAGCGCAACTAATCTGACAGGTGTTTTCATAAAATCCTCTTTCTTCCTTCCAAATTATCCCCAGTAATTACTGCTATCATACTCCAAAATATTTCGGGTGTCAAAAGACGTATGCTTTAAAGCAGCTCCTTTAAAATCTGAGCTACGATTCCCGGATTTGCTTTCCCTTTCATTGCCTTCATCGTCTGCCCTACCAGAAAGCCAATCGCCCTCTCTTTGCCATTGTGATAATCCTCGACAGATTGTTGATTTTCCTGAATAACGCGTTCCACCACCGTTTTTAATTCACCTGCATCATTCACCGTTTTTAATCCCTTTTCCTCAACATATTGATCCGGATCAATATCCTGCTTAAAAACTTCCTCAAAAACCATCTTGGCAACTGTGCTGTTGATCACACCGGCATCTGCCAGCTCAATGACTTTTGCAAGATTGACGGGCGAAAAGGTCATATCCTCCGGATCCATCTCGTTCTCTTTTAACAGACGGATGATCTCTCCCATGATCCAGTTGGAAACCTTCTTCGGTTTTTTACAGATTTCTGTAGTTGCCTCAAATAAATCAGCAAATTTTTTATGACCGGTAATGATCCCGGCATCGTAATCCGGCAAGCCGAATTCTTTCTTATAGCGTTCTAATTTTTCTGTACGAAGCTCCGGCTGTCTTGCTTTGATCTCCTCGATCCATTCCTCGCTGATTCTGATCGGCACCAGATCCGGTTCCGGGAAATAACGGTAATCCTGTGCATCCTCTTTCGAACGCATTGCATAGGAACATTCTTTGTTGTCATCCCATCGTCTTGTTTCCTGGATAACCCTTCCCCCCTGTTCGATCAGCTCGATCTGACGGGCACGCTCTCCTTCGATTGCTCTTGTGATTGCCCGAAAAGAATTCAGATTTTTCATTTCGGTACGCGTACCAAATTCTGTTTTTCCTGCCTCCCGGACAGAAAGATTGACGTCCGCACGCATAGAACCTTCATTTAATTTACAATCCGATGCTCCAAGATATTGGATGATCAGTCTTAGCTTTTCAAGGTACGCGATCACCTCTTCCGCAGAGCGCATATCCGGTTCTGATACGATCTCGATCAGTGGTACACCGGATCGGTTATAATCGACGATGGAACAGTCTGCTTCCTCATCGTGTATGAGTTTTGCAGCATCCTCTTCCATATGAATTTCATGGATCCTGACTGTTTTTTTACCCGCATCCGTCTCGATCTCTACACCACCATTACGGCAGATTGGAAGATAAAGCTGTGAAATCTGATAGCCTTGCGGATTATCCGGATAAAAATAATTTTTCCGGTCAAATTTGCAAGACTGCGTGATACTACAGTTAGTAGCAAGACCAACTGCAATCGCATATTCTACAACCTGTTTGTTTAAAACAGGAAGTGTTCCCGGCATACCGGTACATACCGGGCATGTATGACTGTTTGGTGCTCCGCCAAATGCAGTGGAACAGCCACAGAAAATTTTTGTTTTGCTTGCCAATTCAACATGGACTTCCAGTCCGATAACCATTTCATATTGTTTACTCATGATCATTCCTCCAACCTTATGCTAATGGACTGTGTTCATACTCCCGTGTCTGTTCAAATGCATACGCAGCACGGATGATATTTTTTTCTTTAAAACAGTCACCAAGCAGCTGTAAGCCGATTGGAAGTCCATTGGAATCTTTTCCGCAAGGAAGTGAAATTCCCGGAAGACCTGCCAGATTGGCAGAAATCGTGTAAATATCTCCCAGGTACATCTTCATCGGATCACTTAACGACGCTCCGGTCTTAGGTGCAGTTGTTGGTGCCACCGGTCCTAAGATCACATCATATTTTGCAAACGCTTCATCAAACGCGTTTTTGATAAGGGCCTTTGTTCGGAGTGCTTTCAGGTAATAAGCATCATAATATCCACTGCTTAAAACAAATGACCCCAGCATGATCCGCCTTTTTACCTCCTGACCAAATCCTTCTGAACGCGTTTTTTTATACATGTTATGAAGACCTTCGTATTCTGCGGTGCGGTATCCGTATTTCACGCCGTCAAACCGTGCAAGGTTTGAACTCGCCTCCGCACACGCGATCACATAATAAGCAGGTACTGCATATTCTGTAAGGCTTAACTCAAACTCTTCAACAACCGCTCCTTTTTCTTCCAGTGTCTTTGCTGCTTTTAAAACAGCTTCCTTTACCTCAGGATCAAGTCCTTTGCCAAAATAATCTCCCGGTATACCGATTTTCAATCCCTTTACGTCATCTACTAATGCTTCGGTAAAATTTAAATCTTCTCTTTTAATAGAGGTAGAATCTTTTGGATCATAAGATGCAATGGCTTCCAAAATCGCAGCACAGTCTGTCACATCTTTTGCGATCGGACCGATCTGGTCTAAGGATGATGCATATGCGATCAGTCCATAGCGGGAAACCGTTCCATAGGTTGGTTTGATCCCTGTTACACCGCAAAAGGAGCTTGGCTGACGGATCGATCCACCTGTATCTGATCCCAATGCAAAAGAGCACTCTTCTGCTGCAACTGCGGCGCAGGAGCCACCGGAAGACCCACCTGGCACATGCGCCTCATTCCATGGATTTCTGGTAATTCCAAACGCAGACGTCTCTGTGGTGCTTCCCATTGCAAACTCATCCATATTTGTTTTTCCAATGATCACGGCTCCTGCTTTCTCCAAATTTTTCACTGCCTCGGCCGTATAAGCCGGCATAAAATTATATAATATTTTAGAAGAACAGGTTGTAAGAAGACCTTCTGTACACATATTATCCTTGATTCCGACCGGAACTCCTGCAAGGGGTCCCGTCAGTACACCTTCATCTATCTGCTTCTGGACTTCCACTGCTCTTTTTAAAGCGCCTTCGCGATCCACTGTTACAAAGCTGTGGATTTTTTGCTCTTTCGCTTCGATCGCATCCAGTGCTGCATTGACTGCTTCAGCAACCGTTACTTCTTTTTCTTTTATCTTTTTGCCTAATTCTACAGCCGTCAGACTCATTAAACCCATCTATCTCACCATTTTCCTGCTTTATCAATTATTTTCATCCGTTCTTCTTCGTACTATCTTTTCTATCCGATCGTCTTTGGCACCAGCACACCACCATTTTTCACAGATGGTGCATTACCAAGAGCTGCCTTGCTTCCGTCCCCATTTGTAACTACATCCTCACGGAATACATTCGTCACCGGGAAAATGTGGGACATTGGCTCCACGCCGGTTGTATCCAGTTCATTTAATTTATCAATATAATCAAGCATTTCTCCCATATCTTTCTTTGCCTGCTCTTTTTCTTCTTCACTTAATTCTAATTTTGCAAGAATTCCAACATATTCGATCGTCTCATCTGAAATCCTATTTGCCATATGCTTATTTTTCCTCTTTTCCTGCAAGCTTTTTATTCAGTTTTGTATAAATCCACTCCACCATCCACGGTTCTGTACAGACCTTTAATGCTTCCTCCAGAGGGAACCACCTCACACCACTGTTCTCATCCGGTTTTATGCGAAGCACTTCCTTCTCATCTGCTTCCAGAAGATAGGTAACATTCAAATGCAGATGCGATGGAACATAGCTTCCTCTTTTGATATGCCCGTCAACGGTCAGTATCTCAATAGAAAAAATATCATCCGTAATTGCCCGGATGTCAGTCACGCCCGTTTCTTCCATTGCTTCACGCTTTGCAACTGCCAGAAGATCCTTCTCGCCATCTGCATGTCCGCCGGTCCACGACCAGGAATGGTAAATATTGTGATAAATCAGTAACACCTTGTCATGCTCTTTATTTAACAGCCAGGATGATGCCGTAAAATGTGCTGTCTCATTCTCCCTCTCAAAAATATCCGGCATCGTTTCCAGCAAATGAAGCATCACTTCCTTGTCATGCTCCTCCTGCTCATTATATGCTTTATATTGCTTTAACGCAGTTACGATATCCATATCCCCATCCTCCTTTATAAAACGACAAACGCCCCGGAAAAACTTTTTTGTTCTTCCAGGGTGATCCATTCCTTTATTTTTTATGATACTGTAATCTTCTTATTACCATCATCCCAAGCAGTCCGATCACAGTTCCTGACACAATTCCGGTCACAGCCAGCACCGGCAGATAATAGATCAGCGTCGCCGTATCCAAAACCCACATTGCTACAAGGATCTGTCCGACATTGTGAAAAATACCGCCAAGCACACTCACTCCTGTAACGGATAAACGTCCTGTTTTCTTTGCCAGTACCATGACTATGTAGCTTAAAATTCCACCTGCAAAGCTATAAAGCATCGCTGCCGCAGAACTGAATGTAAAACCGGTTAAAAGAATACGCACCATTGACAGTGCAAATGCTTCTTTTGCCCCAAGCGTATACAAAGCGACCATCACGACCAGATTTGCAAGACCAAGCTTTGCTCCCGGAATCCCAAGATTCACGGGGATCAGCGTCTCGATATAGGAAAATACAAATGCCAGCGCAACCAGCATTCCACCTAATGCCGTCTTTTTTGCCATACCTGTTCTTTTTCCTTTCTTTTATTTAATGCATCAGAAAATCAATGTCATTCTCTTCGCCATTTTCAATCGTAATGACTACCTTGTCCGGCAGGCATACAATCGTCTCATTTTTTTTGCTGATTTTATGATGAGAAACACAGATCTGATCCGGACAGGATGCCTCCACCATTTTCACATAACCGTCCTGTATCGCAAAACGGTTATAAGAACCGTCTTCGAACCGGATTGTTTCTGTATATTGTTCTGACAGAGGATATCTGCCATATTCTTCTCCGTTAACTGTTACTACGACCATTGCATTTTTTGTATTCTTACTGCTATAAAGACGTATTCCGGCGTAAATAGCCACTGCTGCTATTAGCAGGACCAGAATCAGGATCAGATCATTTTTCCCGAACTGTAATTCCTTCCTGTTGTTTGTAACTTCTTTATTCAACCTTATTCCTCCAAATACTGTGCAAAGCCATCCGAATACTGTATTGTTCCGTCTTCTAATACCCACATCGCTTCCACACCGTCCCGGTTGTTCACAAATTCCATGCCATCCTCCACGGACATATTAAAAAGTGTTGTAGACAGGGCATCTGCTATTCCGGAATCAGCCGTAACAACCGTAACCGATGGGAAATAATCCGACGGCATCAGCGTATCCGGATTAATAATATGGCAATATTTCTTCCCGTCAACGGTATAATATCTCTGATAATTGCCGCTTGTCACAACGCTGAGATCACTGGCGCATACCTTCTGTACATAAGTCTGTTCACTCTCTGTATCCGGATTCTGGATTCCGATCTTCCATGCACTGCCGTCCGGATGTCCGCCGATCGTGCATACATTGCCGCCGACACTAAACAGCATATTCGTAATCCCAAGCTCTTCCCTGGCATATTCCGCAGTTTTTTCAACAGCATAACCTTTTCCGATACTGCCGACATCCAGTGACATTTCACTGTCAGTCAGATATACCGTAGATGCCTCTTCATCGATCACAATCCCATGAATGTCGGTATGTGCAGCAGCTTCCTTTAATATACTTATTTCCGGCAGCCTTGCATTCTTTGGATCATTGATCCCCTCTTCCCGGTAGTCATGCCAGATCGACAATACACTTCCCATCGCAATATTGACCCTGCCATTCGTCCCTTCGTCCATTTCGATTCCAAGCTTTAACAGGTCAATAATCTCTTCATCCACTTTAACCGGACTTTTTCCTGCATTGTCATTGATCGTTTTCAGATTGTTGATCCCATCGTAAGTGTGATAAATGTCAAACAGTTCATTATAATACACAAGCTTCTCTTTGATCTTACTGATCTCTTCGGAAAACTGTTCTTTTGATGACGCGTATCCGATCACCTGTGTCTGTGTATCAAATACATCAAAAAAAGAAGCTTCATACTGCTCCTGTCTTTTTCCTTTATAAGATGCCAAAACGATCAAAACTACTACTGCCAGCAAAATCAATGCCGCAACGATTCTTTTTTTTCTTTCCAATTTTTTCTCCTCTGCAAGCTGAAAAATGTTATACCCTTTTACAAAATACCCTTCATCTGTACTTCATAAAAATCGTATAACATCTCCCGGATCACCTTTACAGCTTCTCAAATATTCCAAACTCGTTCTTGATCAGAACATCTCCAACTTCTAATTCCAATGGCAGCTTGTACTTTTGTACGTCAACCTCTCCATTTTGTGTGGACATCGTCACGCTTTTTTCATGGAATGACTCAACTGTATACTTTATGATTTCTTTTTTCTTCTTAAACATTCAATTAACGCCCGATTTCCTTTAATATTTTTCCTTTTGGCATAAACCTCGAACAGCATTTTTTCTGAAAAATCCTGCTTTATCCGTATATACTCAAAAGAAATTATAACAATCATTTTCCTCTCATGCAACTATTTCTTTTTTCTGCGAAGCTCACGGATAATCTGAATCTCGCAAACCGCAGCGATCACCACGATCACTCCCATCGCAACCAGACTATACACTGAATCGATCTGCTGTCCCAGCGCATCACAGATGCTTGAAAACAGCAATGCAGACACAAATGCAAGCTTGATCAGCTGCACCATGCGGATCGTATGCGTTCTGATCTTCCCACTGCATACTTCCACCGACAGTCCATTTACACGTTCCGGATAAAGAAGCAATAGCGTAAATCCGACATAAAGCAATGCAAAAATCAGCATATTCATAATAACCCGCAGTGCCCCTGCATGATATGCGATCCCATAATAAATCTGTAATCCCTCATATACAACTGCCAGTACCGCCGTGATCCCTTCCAATAACCGCTCTGTGCGCGTAAGCCCCTTCTTTTTCATGAAACTACCTTCCTAAATCTATTTTAAATCCAATACCAGAAGTCAAAAAAATCTGCTTGCCTGTCTGAATTCGGATGTCAAGCGGTCTGTCTTTTCGTTTATAGCGTCAAATTCCACAAAAAATATGGAAAGTTTCTCTTTTATGCAATGGAGATAAGCCTCTGCTGAACACGCTTCACGCTTTCAGAGGCTTATCGGAATGTCTGCACAATGAAACTTGCACTATTTCTTTTGTGCACTTTGATATCATAAACAAAAAGACAGACCGTTTGACATCCGAACCCTACCTAATAAAATACTATATTTTTCTTATTCCGTGAACCCATTTTATCATTATTTAAGTTGTATACATGTATTATTTTGAAAACTGCTCTATCTCACCTTGAAAATCCACTTTGCTGTGCTATAATTATTGAAGTTATGTATGCTTGGCAGCATAAACGAAAAGGAGATACATATTTATGGAAAAAACAATGATCCCACAGGATTATCATTCAGAATTAAATTTACATGATACACAGATTGCGATCAAGACCGTAAAAGACTTCTTCCAGAACCTTCTGTCTGAACGTCTTCACCTTGCCCGTGTATCCGCACCACTTTTTGTTGATCCGGAATCCGGACTTAATGACAACTTAAATGGTATTGAACGTCCTGTTACGTTTGACATCAAAGAGCAGAACGGACGTCAGGCTGAAGTTGTCCAGTCTCTCGCAAAGTGGAAACGCTATGCACTGAAAAAATATGGTTTTTCATACGGTGAAGGTATTTATACCGATATGAATGCGATCCGCCGTGACGAAGTCACTGACAATATCCATTCCATCTTCGTTGACCAGTGGGATTGGGAAAAGATCATAAAAAAAGAGGATCGTACACTTTACACTCTGATGGAGACTGTAAAAACTGTTTACAAATGTCTCCGCAAAACAGAAAAATACATGGCTATCCAGTATGATTACATTGAAGAAATTCTTCCTCACAATATTTTCTTCATCACAACACAGGAGCTTGCTGACATGTTCCCGGACAACACTCCAAAGGAACGTGAGTATTATATTGCAAAAGCAAAGGGTGCTGTCTGCATCATGAAGATCGGTGACACCTTGGAAAATGGCGAACCACATGACGGACGTGCTCCTGACTATGATGACTGGAGCTTAAATGCAGATATTATTGTATACTATCCGGTTCTTGACATTGCCCTTGAATTATCCTCTATGGGTATCCGTGTTGACAAGAAAGCCCTGTTATATCAGTTAGAAAAATCCGGATGCGAAGACAGAATCCATCTTCCTTTCCAGCAGGCCATCATCAATGAAGAGCTGCCTTATACGATCGGCGGCGGAATCGGTCAGTCACGTATCTGTATGTTCTTCCTCCGCAAGGCCCATATCGGAGAGGTTCAGTCCTCACTGTGGCCAGAAGAGATGATCACATTATGTGAAGAACACGGTGTACAGCTTCTGTAAGCTTTCGTCCACCGGGCGATCCAATTCGCACATTGTAACTTTAGAAGAAATAAACCCCATTGGATTTACTGTAAAAGTATCTCCGATGGGGTTTTTCTATCTTTCATGCTCGCCATCAAAATATTCCATTGCTTTCCCGTTATAATAAAGTGTTTCTTTCACTTCTTCCAGACGATTTGCAATCTTTTCTGATTCCGGCTGCTTTTCTAAATTTTCCCTGATGCTCAAAAATAACTTCTGTTCTTTTTCAAGGTAAGTTTTCAACACAGGATGCTGTTTTTTTAAAAGTAATCCACCATAAAGATGCGACAATTTCAACATTTCAACATCTTCCGTTGTGGAAAAGGTTCCTGTATAGCGTACCTTCATCATTGGATAAAACTTTTCTTCCTCTAAAACCATATCTTCTGCAAGGATCTCGTAACCATTCTCCATCAGATAACTGCGTACCCGCTCCAGCTCTGACTGTGGCTGCAGGATCAGCTCTTTTGCCGCTTGGCAGACTTCCTTTCCGTCTTCTAAAATATGCATGACAATGCCGCCGCCCATGCCGGCGATCAGAATGGAATCTGTCTCGCCGGGCATCAGTGCTTCAACGCCATCTGAAAGACGCGTCTGTATGTATGGATCCAGTCCGTAAAGCCTGATATGCTCTTTTGCACGTTCAAGCGGTCCTTCATTAATATCCATCGCGATTGCTGATGGTATTTTTTTCTGTTCCAGCAGGTAAATCGGAATATATCCATGATCTGTTCCCACATCTGCCAATGTATAGCCATCTGACACCATGGATGCTGCAGTTTGTAATCTCTCTGATATTTTCACCATTTTACTCTAAATAATCCTTTAACTTACGGCTTCTGCTTGGATGACGCAGCTTGCGGAGCGCCTTTGCTTCGATCTGACGGATACGCTCACGAGTAACATTAAATTCTTTTCCAACTTCTTCCAGTGTTCTTGCACGTCCGTCTTCCAGACCAAAACGAAGTGTCAGTACCTTCTGCTCTCTCTCTGTCAGAGTTCCAAGCACCTCTTCTAACTGCTCTTTCAGCAGTGTAAATGCTGCTGCATCTGCCGGTACCGGAACATTGTCGTCCTGGATAAAGTCACCAAGATGGCTGTCTTCCTCTTCACCGATCGGAGTTTCTAAGGATACCGGTTCCTGAGAGATCTTTAAGATCTCACGTACACGTTCTACCGGCATATTCATCTCTGCTGCGATCTCTTCCGGACTTGGTTCGCGTCCTAATTCCTGTAATAACTGTCTGGAAACACGGATCAGCTTGTTGATCGTCTCAACCATATGAACCGGAATACGGATCGTTCTTGCCTGATCTGCGATCGCTCTCGTGATCGCCTGGCGGATCCACCACGTTGCATAGGTCGAGAATTTGTATCCTTTCCGATAATCAAACTTCTCTACTGCCTTGATCAGACCAAGATTACCCTCCTGGATCAGGTCAAGGAATAACATACCACGTCCTACATATCTTTTTGCAATAGAAACAACTAATCTTAAGTTTGCTTCTGCAAGACGCTTCTTTGCCATATCCCCTGCATCGAGATCTTTCTGTAATGCCTTGATCTCCTCTTCTAACTCTTCTTTTTCTTCTTCTGATGCGCTTTCCTGTCTCTTCTTTAAGATTGTGATCTTTTCTTTCGCAACTGCGCCGGCCTCCATATTCTTGGCAAGCTCGATCTCTTCCTCCGCACTTAAAAGAGGTACCTTTCCGATTTCCTTTAAGTACATACGAACAGGATCCTCAATAGACACTCCATCCGGTACAGAAAGATCGATCTTCTCTACCTCAATGTCATCATCATCATCTACTTCAAGAAGAATATCTTCATCATTGTCATCTTCTGTGATACGGAGTACGTCGATATTATTTGCCTCAAGGAAATCCAGAATCTTTTCGAACTGCTCTGCATCCAGCTGCATATCAGAAAAGAAATCGCTGATCTCCTGATATTCCAGCATATTCTTTTTCTTTTTTGCCAAAGCAAGCAGTTCTTTTAATTTCTGATAAAATTTTTCTCTGGCTGCTTCATCCATGGCAGCATCTTTTTTTGTTTCTTTTACATCATTTTCTGTTTTTTTTGCCATTTGTTTCATCCTCTCAAGTTTTCTACTATTTTGTCCCTAATCAATGGAAATATGCAGTTTCTCGAGCTCCTCCAGACTGCGTTTTTCATTTACGAGTCTCATCAGTCCCTCCATGTCGGTCGGTGCTAAATGCTCTGACTGATATTTCATACTGTTCTGTTTTATGCGAATGACCGTTTCCTTCAACGCTTTTTCCATGTCCTCCTTCGTCTCTACTTCATGGATCCTTGCATTAAATAAGGCTGCGATCTCTTTTTGCTCTTCCTCCTGCGGAAACATGCTGATGATCTGCGCAGGACTTGCAGCTCCTGTCTCTTCAAATTGTGCAAACAGGATCTGCGCTACTTTATAATAAATTTCTTCGGTAAAATCTTCCGGTCGAATGTATTTTTTTATTTTATGGTATAACCCGGTATTTTCGATCAGCCAGGTCAAAAGAAGCTTCTGTGACTGCTTCATTCCGTCTTCCTTCTTCAAACCTCTGTTTTCTGCCCGGTTTTCATTCTTACCACTCTTCAATGGCTGTGTTTCCCTGACGGTTCCGGACAGCTGCATGCCATATTTGCTGACTAACCTCTGCAGGTCTGCCACCGGAAGCATATACTGTGCTGCCACTGCTTCAACATAAATGTCTCTCTCTATCTTTTCCGTAAAAGAACACAGTTTTTTTGCCACCTCATGATAAAAAGATGATTTACTCTCCGGATCTGACATATCATATTGCTGCTCCATGATACGGATCTCAAATAAAAAGCTGTTTTCAGCCTGATCGATGCGTTTCTGGTAAGCCTCTGCTCCGAGCGCTTTGATAAATTCATCCGGATCCTTATACGGACGCATGCTAATAACTTTAGTCGTAATGCCAACTTCTTTTAAAATCGGAATCGCACGAAGCGCCGCCTTTACGCCAGCCCCGTCACTGTCATAAGTCAGGTAAACCTCTTTTGTATAACGCTTCAGCAAATTGGCATGCCCTGCCGTAAGTGCAGTACCAAGCGATGCCACCGCATTGTCAAAGCCTGCCTGATGCAGTGCGATCACATCCATATATCCCTCACAAAGCAAGAGCTGTGGTTTTTTGGTCGCTCTTGCAAAATTCAGTCCATACAAATTCCTGCTCTTATCAAAAATTGGCGTCTCCGGCGAATTCAGGTACTTCGGTTCCCCGTCTCCCATGACACGGCCGCCAAAACCGATCACTTTATTATGGACATCCATAATCGGAAACATGGCTCTGTTCCAGAACTTGTCATAACCTCCGCGCTGCTCACTGATCGACACAAGTCCGGATTCTTTTAAAATCTCATCTTCGTATCCCTTTGCACGCAGATAACGGTAAAGATCATCACTGTACTGATCAGAATAGCCCAATCCGAACTTCTTCATCGTCTCTTCGGACAGTCCTCTCTTCTGAAAATAAGTAAGTGCATGCTTTCCCCTGTCGTTACGCAAAAGCATATAAAAATATCTGGCTGCTTCTTTATTGATCTCAAGCAGACGCTGTTTCTTATCCGCTTCCCGCTTCTGCGCCTGCGTATATTCCTGTTTTGGCAATGCGACGCCTGCACGGTCCGCTAACGCTTCCATTGCCTCTTTGAACGTAAAGTTCTCATATTGCATCATAAAAGTAAAAACATTGCCGCCTGCCCCACAGCCAAAGCAGTAATACATCTGCTTATTCGGAGAGACAGAAAACGATCCTGTTTTTTCATTATGAAAAGGACACAATCCAAAATAGGTGCTGCCTTTCTTGGTCAGATGCACATACTGACCGATCACATCTACAATATCATTTCTTGACCGGACTTCTTCGATCAGATCATCTGAATAATATGGCATTTTGTGTGCCCTCCTTTCTGCTGTCTCTTAATCTCCGTCTACCTGCCAGGCTTTCGGCACAAAATATTCACAAAACTTTGTGATTGCATACTGATCTGTCATGCCTGCAATGTAATCACAGATCACACGCTGCTTTTTCTCGCCGTTTCCGATCTTCTTCTGATACTTCTCCGGCAATATCTCCGGGTGCTCATTATAAAGCTCATAAAGCTGGCGGATCATTGCTTTTGCCTTTACCTCTTCGCCTTTGGCAACCGGATTCGTGTATACATGATCAAACATGAATTTTCTCAGGTCATACATCGCGCCTTCCACTTCCTGTGACATGTGGATGTCGTCCTGACCCATACTGTTTTTGATCACATTATGGATCAGCGTGTTAAGCCGCTGTTTTGTAGTATACCCCAATGTCTTGCGGATTTCCAGTGGAATATCTTCTTCCTGTAAAATTTCCGCACGCACCGCATCGTCTACATCATGATAAACATATGCGATCTTATCGGAAAGACGTACAATCTTTCCTTCTAATGTATGTGGCATGGATCTGGACTGATGATTTAAAATTCCATCCCGGACCTCCCAGGTCAAATTCAGTCCCGCCCCGTTTTTCTCAAGCTTCTCTACGATCCGTACACTCTGTTCATTGTGCCGGAATCCTTCTTCGCAGATCTCATTTAAGACCTGTTCACCTGCATGACCAAAAGGCGTATGTCCAAGGTCATGACCAAGTGCGATCGCCTCCACGAGATCTTCATTTAAACGCAATGCCTTTGCGATCGTTCTGGCATTCTGTGATACCTCTAATGTATGTGACAGTCTTGTCCGATAGTGATCTCCCTTTGGTGTCAGAAAAACCTGTGTCTTATTCTTCAGTCTCCGGAATGCCTTACAATGTAAAATCCGGTCCCGGTCTCTCTGAAAAACCGGTCTGACATCACACTGTTCCTCTTCACGCTCTCTGCCTTTCGTATGAATGCTTAAGGTCGCATACGGACTCAATGTTTCCAGTTCCATTTTTTCAAGTTCTTCTCTTATTGTCATATGTATCACCTCTTTCATTTGACAGCTTCCATGCTTTTTCCACAAAAAATCTGCGGCTTTTTTGCACAAAAGTCTGTAATCCAGACAGCCTACATATTTATAATTCTGTGAAAGTTGTCGATTTCCTTTTTTTATTTTATTTTTTCTTGAAATATTTTTTTGTTTATCCAGATTCGGGTGTCAAAAGGTCTGTATTTAAGTTTATGCTAGCAGATTGCACAAAAGAAATATTACAAGTTTCATTGTGCAAACATTCCGATAAGCCTCTGAAAGCGTGAATCGTGTTCAGCAAAGGCTTCCACGATTCATGAGTCTTATCTCCATTGCACAAGGAGAAACTTTCCATATTTCTTTTGTGCAATTTGCCAATAAAGGTTATGGAGCAGACCTTTTGACACCCGAATCTTATCCAGTAATAAAATGTCCGTCGTTTTTTAATCACTTTTCCTGAAAACGAAAAAATAGAGCATACAAGGTCTTTTCCCAATATGCTCTGCTCTCATATTAAATTTTTTACTGTACAAACTTGGATTTGTATTACAGTTCCTTCTTGAGGACTATTTTTTCTCCTGTTCGATATTCTTCCACAAATCCGTGTTTTAGAAAAAGTGTAATAGCTGAGTTGTCAATTGCAATATCATCATATAGAACTGAAATCCCATTGTTTTTCGCCATGGAACACAGCAGATTCAATGCCTCGCTCCCATAGCCTTTTTTTCTGTATTTTGAATAGATAATAACATTGGCCGAAACCACAAGTCCTCATATTTTGGTTCATATAAAGCAAGCATCCTTACCTCCACCTATAAAGGAATTCATTTTCCGATGTCAGTGCTGGCATCGATATTTAAAATATCTTTCCCATTCGATGCTTCTTGCCTCAAAATGAAGTCCCCTTACCCAATATTCCTGGCTGTTTTCTCATATTACAGCCGCTTTCGTGAGTGAAAAGCATCGATTTTCCACTTTGTTGATGAATTCGATGTCTTTTTCTCTTAAATCTACTCTTTTTTCTCTTCCACAGGCATCGGAATTGATCATTTTTCGTCAAATCTTTTCATTCTGCATCGAATCAGACTTGTTTCACTCTGGAATTATC
>CAKRLC010000053.1 GCA_934358955.1 uncultured Roseburia sp.
AGCGTGGAAGCCTCTGCTGAACACGCTTCACGCTTTCAGAGGCTTATCGGAATGTTTGCACAATGAAACTTGCAATACTTTTTTGGCAATTTGACACCATAAACTATCATGCAGACTTTTTGACACCCGAAACTTTCTGCATAAAAATATCCGGCAATATATTAAGCAAGATAATAAAAAGAAGCAGTCCGCAGAGCATGCACTTTCCAGCCGGTGTCCCTGCATACATGGAAAGATATCCTAATTTGGGAATGCTGCCATAGCATATGCCGACGATCTCATCAAAAGAAACTGCCGCATCCTCTGATTCGTTTGCATCGCCTTTTGTTATGACCAGCCGTAAAGCCGGATTTACGGAAAGAATCCGATGCGTCACATAGGTTTCATCTGAAACTTTATAAGTAATGATCATCCCTTCCGTAAGCTTTTCTTCCTCAAATGGTGCATCAAACACCATTGCACCAACTCCGATCGACGGTTCCATGCTTCCGCTTAAAACGGCATACTGCTGATACCCGAACAATTTTGGCACAAACAGTGCGATTGTAATGATAAGAAGCAAACAAAAAAGAAGCATCGACAGTGCATTACATATCTTTTTTCCCATATCCATCACTCCGCCAGCTTTCCTGCATCATAGGCATTCCAGATCTGCTCTGCCACATCGCCCCGGTAGCTTCCATCCGCATTATATGCGCTCAGCTTTTTTCCATCCTTTGTATATACAACAGCCTGGACAGACTCCTCTGAAACAGTGATCTCAAAATCTTCTGTCCATCCATCTGCGACCTTATAATGTTCGAATAAATAATCTGTTGCATAAAAGGTATTCGTTTCTGCCGCTTTTAAAATTCCTTTGTAATACCAGAACTCTCCCTTTTTCTCCCAATGTTCCGTCTGAAAATCTGTGATCTTAGCTGCATTTTCCGGAGAAATGGTCACCCGGACACGGACGAGGCAGTCATTTTTTCCTGTATTTACAATCCGCACCTGTTTTAAATTCTGCGAGGGATCTGTATGCTCGTCGATTTCCGTCCGGATGCTTCCCGTCCGGAACGTATTTTTCACCTGTACGGAATTACTTTTTACATAGGCATAGGTTCCCGCCATCGAAGACATTAAGATCGTGATTCCAAGTGCGACCGTAAAAATGATTTTTTTTGATTTTGTAAGCTTCATTTTCTTCCACACTCCTTTCACAATTTATTTGTCTGTATTTTTTCCGGATCAAAGCTATTCTCCTGCCCTGCCAGACGGTCTTTTTCCATAAACCAGCTTTGCCTGTCTGCATCATAATGATACCGGTTGATGACCATATCGGTATCTGAAAAATCATCCGCTTTCTTTTTCCGGTTAAAATACCAGACTGTGAAAAGCCCGCTTTCATCCGTCGTCAGTTTATTTAATGCTATCTCTCGGAGCTGCGCATTATTTTGTTGTTTTATATCTGTTTCATAGCGGATCGCAGGCAGCTCTTTCACAACATAGGTTCCTTCTGGCAAAGAATCTATCTCATCCGTTAGCATCCCTTCTTTCTCATATCCGGTCTGGCTGCTTTCCGTAAAACGTACCGACCGATAATAGGTTGCTCCTGTCTCTTTGTTTGTGATCGCAAAGGTAAAGATCGGGTCTCCCTGGGAAAAATCTGCCCGGTCAATCTTTTTTGCAATACGCAGACGATAAGTTCTCTCCACATCCGTGATCACCGGCTGGATCGCCTGCGGATCCGGGATCACAAATTTCATATTGCAATTGGAATCTGCGCCACCTCGCTCCATATATAAAATCGTGATCGTATGCATTTTTTCTGTGTCGGCTTCCTCCCCGACTGCCCTTAATGCCTCCCACAGGTCTACTTTGTCCGGCCAGACATCTGTGATCTTCTGCCTCTCTCCTGACGATCCCGGATTTTTATAATTCGCATAGATCCAGTCTCCATTTTGCGTAAAATACCCATAGTCATTGTAAGGGTATGCGCTGTGCTCACCACCAAGATCTAACACCAGCCTGCCATCCAAAAATACCCACAGGTCATCATCACCGCTGAACTGATATTCAAGTGGTCCGGTATAGTCTCCAAGCCGGAATGTAAAATCAAACCGCATTCCAAAATATTCATTGTTTCCGCTTCCTTCCCGTTTCAGATGATTCAGCGGGAAAAATCCGTTTGTCGTATTGGCAGTCTGCGATACATCTGCAACATAGTCCCTGATATGATCCAGCGTATACGTATATCCACTCTGCGCAAAATTTAATTCAAACCGGTTTGCATAGACTGTTTTTCCTGATTTTGCATCCGCAGAAAAAAATCCGGGTTCACTGTACTGAAAATCAACCTTTTCATAATGCTCTCCACTCAGCCCCTGTATGATGCCTGTCACAATCGGTCTGGTGTATGCCTGCGCCGATCCGTTATTCTGATAAGGTGTCAGATTCGTGTTATTCCTGTTCAAAAACACCTCTGTTCCATATTCCATTCCGGCTGATACCGACTTAAAAGACTGCCAGTTTCCATTTGCATCATAATAACCTGCATTGGAATTAGTAACAGAAGCATTTCCCATGCTCATCCTTCCACGGCTGTCCGTACTGTCATAGTTACCTGCATAGTTCACACTTCCCTGTTGGTATTGTCCATTTCTTCCAACCGTTCCAAGATCGTAATCAAACATTGTGACAGCCCGTGATGTCCAGCTGCCCTGTTTTTCCGCATAGATCACAGCGTAAATGGTGTCTCCTGTTACCATCACACCTTCCGCAAGTGCATTTCTTTCGTCCGTACTCTCCATGACGGTCTTCTCATCTACGCTTTGTCCGTTCCCTGTCAACCGGATCACTTTTGTGATCTCAAATGCTTTCTGATGTGCTTCACTGCCGACATCAAGTGAAAAAATCTGGTCTTCCGTCACCTGATAACTCTGCTGGCGGTACAGCTCCTCATATGTTGTCCCATTCCGGTACAGATGCCTTACTGTGATATCATACTCTGCTGCGGCTTCCTCCTCTTCTGTTGCTTCTGTTTCTTCTGTAGTTTCCGCTTCTTCCAACATTTCTGTTCCTGCGTTCTCCGGATCATCGGTCGCCGGCTCTTTTATCTCTGTATCCTTTCTTTCCGTATCTTCTGCTTTGTCCTCTTTCATTCCCGGCTCTTTTGTCTCTGTATCTGCGGGTTCCGTATTCTTAATCTCCGTATCTCCGGTTTCCGTATTTTTAATCTCTGTGTCTTCTGCTTCCGTATCTGTTATCTCCGGTTTCTTTGTCTCTGTCTCCTCTGTTTCCGTGCTTTCGGTTACTATACTGCTATTCTCATTTTTATCGTTCCTGTTCCCGGTATCCGCTGTTTCACCGGTATTTTCTTCTGTTTTTCCAGCCTCCTGACCACTTTCTGTTTCGTTCTTTTTTATCTCCTGTCCAAATGCCTCTGTTTCTGTCTTTTTTACATCAGCATCTGCACTTTCTTCCATAGAAGCGTTCTCTGCAGAAGCTATTTCCGTAGCTTCTGTTTCCGACGCACTCGTAACGATCATATCAGAGGCTGCCAGCACAATACACAGGAGCAGTGCGATCATTCTCTTCCTGATTTTTACCCTTTTCATTTTCTTCCTCCTCATCATTTAACTTTTCCAGATTTTTCCGGATGCGAAGCTGGCTATATTTTGCATTTTCCGCATAAAACCGGCGTACAATGCGCTCTGCTACCAGTTCCCCATCCTCACAGCTGCAGGAAAACAGCAGAATAACATATTGGGAACGGCTATATCTGGATACAACATCCCCCGTCCGAAGTGAGCCTTTGATCACTTCTCCAAGGCGGTTCATTCCATTTTTTATCCGGAACTCATCTATCTGGCTCCACTTTCTGTGGCCGGAACCCGCTGGTTCCATTGTCAGTAACAGCATCGCTTCTTTCTCCTGGAACCGGATTGCCTTTCGCATCTCCAAACGATAGATTTCCCGAAAAACCGGATATCCGCAGAAAAATACACCTTCCGTTTCCGTTTCTTCCATCGAAGCCTTTACTTTTCTCATCTTATCCGGCATATCCGATGCATTTGCCCGGATCAGTTTTTCATAAATTTCATCCAGTTTTGCTGTTTTGCTGATTCCAAGCTCTTCCTTTAACCGCAGCGTCCCTGTCTCATATGTTTCCATTGCGGATTTCCATTTCTCCTGTTTAAACTTTGCATAGATCAGATAATAATATAGATCTTCTTCTGCCTCCCCTGTCTTTAAAACATGCCCGCAGAGCAGCTCTAACTTCGCATATGCCTCTGCCTCCACATATTTCCCAATCAATGCCCTGACACCGGATAAATACAAGGACTGATAATAGGCTGACCTGGCAACTACCCAGTAAAGTTCTGCCAGCTTTGGCAGAAATGTGCCTGTATAAGCTTCCAGCAGCTGCTCTAATGGTTCTGTTTCCTTCTCGGACAGCTTCTTCCACTTTGCATATCTTTTTTCAAAAATTTCAACATCCACCTGTACCTCAATTTCCGGATTCCAGCGGTAGGAACCACGGTCTGATAAAATATATTTCTGTTTTCCAAAGTATTGTTCTAAGAGTCTTCTCAGTCTGTACATCAGGTTTTTCAATGCTCCGGCCGGATTTCCAACTTCTCCTTCCTGCCATACGGCATCCGCGATCTCATCCGGCATAATTGTCTGGTTTCTCCGAAGTATCAAATAGATCAGCAGATTTGAGAGTCTTACAGAGTGGATATTATTATCATCTAAAACAGCGTCCCCCTGCCTGACCCGGAATCTGCCCAGCGTTTCTACTGTAAGCATACGGCTTCCTCCATTTCATGCTTCCTGCCTCTGTACTATACGACTGTCTCCCTTTATTTCCCGTCGAAAATTGCAGCCGGCATTTTTATTTTTTCATTATGGCTTTCTTTGCATCATGGATTCTCGCATAATCCAAAACATATTCCGTATTTCTCTTTATCTTTTTCGTTACGATCCCATCTTCATCGGAAAGCTTTTTTACCTGGTAAACCGGTTTTTTCTCTGCATCAGTCTTTAAAATCCTGACATTCTTTTTCAGCCAGCTGTAAAATGTACTGTCATCCTTCCAGATCTCTCCGACTGTCTCCGCCACCGTTTTCCCCTTTTCCACAGTGATCTTTATATAGCTTCCATCTGTTTCGACACGGTCATCTTCTTCAAAATCGTCTGTATCAAATTCCCCTGCATTTCCTGCCCGGAATGTAACCGTATATTCCTTCGGCTTTTCCGCTGCTTTCAGACTGACCGCCGGCATCAGCCCAACGATCAGTAACATTACCGCAATAATTTTACAATTTCCGATTTTTGCTGTTTTCATAGATTCCCTCTGCTTTCTTTTTTCGTTCCAAATGATTCCTTACAATTCCAATGGTGAAAAGAACCGTTCCTGCAAACATAAAAACAAGCACTGCCGGCTCTGATACATCCCCTGTTTTTACTGCTTTTACAATCGATTGGATTTTACCAGGATTCTGTCCGTCCGCTGTTTTCGGCGTTTTGCTTCCCGGCACGATCACAGGGCGGTCATTTTCCTCATAATAGGCCAGAAACTGAAATGCCAATTCGCCATCTGCATTGGAATAATCGATTCCATTTGCACTGTCCATACCTTCGCCGTCTAAGGTCAGCGTCAGATACAGATTCGTATCTTCTCCAGGTGCAAGCTCTGCAACATATTGGAACTGGTTCAGCTGCGTTATATCAGAAAGACCGGTTGTACTTGCTTCCAGATTTTCAGTATACCCACCTGCTACTGTATCCAAAATATTTTTTGCGCTTTCTTCTGTTTTTCCGACCGTGATCTCATATTCATATGCCCCGCCTGCTGATTTATTTTTTTCTTCGAGAATATCGGTTGTTTCCTGTGACAGATAAAAAGCTGCTTTATGATGGTTCTTATTTTCCAGGCAAAGTGCAACCGTCCTTGTATCTCCCGGTGCCATTCCGGTCCATGCCGTCTTTAGCGTTTCCCCCTGCTCTGAAAAAAGAAGTTCATTTTCTTCTGTCAGCGTTACCTTTTCCGCTGTTGCCGCATAGGTGTCTGCTCCAAAGGCAAGTATTGCTGCAAGAACTATTCCGGATACATACATTTTCTTTTTCATCCTCACTCGCTTCCCTCCTTATCGTTTTTCTGAAATTGCTGTGATCGTTCCATCTTCCCCAATGGCCGCAAAAACGCCAAATTCCGCTGCGATCGCATCTCTTGCATGATTTGCCTGCACTGCTGTCACCTGATACTCTAACCGGTATTCTGCATCCGCATAGTCTTTTCCCATAGCTTTTCCAAATGCGATCCCCGACAAAAACTCGGTTGTTGCCTGCCCCGGCTTAACCGGTCTGGTATAATATAAAATTATCTGTTCACTGTCCGCATACTGCACGATCCAGTCATTCACAACTTCATTCTGCCGCGCCATGGCAAGGTCCGTCTTCTTTCCGGATGCATCCTGTATGTACAGGATATCTGCTGCTCCTGTTTCCGGATAAAGTGCTTCTCCATCTTTTTCCCATTCTTTGTAAAGTACCACCTTCACATAAACATCATATCCGTCTGTGACCATGTTCACGACTTCCTTTGGCAGCTTATACTCTGTTCCCGGTACCACTGCTTTCTTTGATCCGTCTTTGCCGCCAAATGGATCCTGATCCTCGTAAATCGTTACCCCGACGCTCCGTATACGGATATCCGCTGTTGCTGCTTCTCTACCCTTTACATTTGATGCCACGATCGTCCCTCCGGCCATTGCAACTGCTGTAAGAATCCCGGCAGCCATCACAAGCAAATATTTCTTTTTCATTACGGCTCCTCCCATTTTTTGTTCCTGCTATCTTATTTTTTATCTAACCGTATTCTTATGACTCGGTTGTCAATAAGTCTGCCTTTTATTTTTAAGGTGTCAAATTGCACAAAAAAATATTACAAGTTTCATTGTGCAAACATTCCGATAAGCCTCTGAAAACGTGAAGCGTGTTCAGCAGCGGCTTCCACGCTTCATGAGTCTTATCTCCATTGCACAAAGAGAAACTTTCCATATTTCTTTTGTGAAATTTGACAATAAAAGTTATGGATCAGACTTTTGGGCACCCGAATCTTTGTATCACATTTTCTAAATTATAAAAAAGAACAGTCACACCAACGTCACACCGCAAGAAAGAACATCAAAAGGAGCATATTTTTCTGCAAAACAAAGAGGAGCTGTCTAACAGCTCCTCTTTGCTTCCGTTCTTTATTTTATTTGGTTTTATTTCCGGACATAAATATGGGAAAGATTCTGAAGGATTTCTCCTGCAACATCCGGTTTGTTCATTGTATAAATATGTACGTGATTCACACCATTTGCAATAAGATCAATGATCTGCTCGGTGGCATATGCGATTCCCGCCTGTCGCATGGCTTCCGGGTTGTCTCCGAAACGATCTACGATCGCTAAAAATCTCGGCGGCACCATATTTCCGGAAAGTGACACGATACGTTTGATCTGATTTGCATTTGTAACCGGCATGATTCCAGCAACAATCGGAACATCAATTCCTTTTTTTAATGCTTTGTACATGAAATTATATAAAATATTATTATCAAAAAACATCTGTGTCGTCAAAAACTCACAGCCAGCATCTACCTTTTCTTTCAGATGATCCAGATCTTCAAAGATCGTAGATGCCTCCGGATGTCCTTCCGGATAGCATGCACCGCCAATACAGAAGTCTCCCTGCTCCTTAATCTCTGCGATCAGCTCACTGGCATGTTTATACTGATTTGGCAGTGGAAAATCTGCGTTTGCCGGGATATCTCCACGGAGTGCCAGAATATTTTCAATCTGATTTGCTTTTAACTCTTCAATCACGGACGCAACCTTTTCTTTTGTAGATGATGCACAGGTCAGATGTGCCAGTGCCGGAATCCCGTTCTGGTTCACTTCTTTTGCAAGCTCTACTGTATAATCAGAGGTTCCTCCGGTCGCGCCATAGGTCACACTCATATAAGCAGGCTTTAACTCTGCCATATCTTTTACAACCTTTTTATAATTTTCCAGCTGCGCTCCCTGCTTTGGTGGGAACAGTTCGCAGGAAATGGTTACATCATCTTTGTTTAATAATTCTGTTAATCTCATTTTTTCCTCTTTCATCCGGACTTTTCATCATCCGCCTTTTCCTGTTTTTCATTCTTTGCTGCTGTCCTCAGAAGCTTCTGATCTTGTCTGATCCGTCATCTACCGTATTCTCGATTTTGCGTATCTGCACATAATAGGAATATTGATCGTTTACTTTTACTTCACAGCGCTCACCAACCTTATGTCCTAACAGTGCTTTTCCAAGCGGCGATTCATTACTGATGAGGTTTTTCAGGGAATTCCCACGGATCGTTGTCACGATTTTATATACTTCTTCCTCATCATCCTCTTCAAAATAAACGGTTACCGTATTATTCATTCCCACTTCATCTTCTGCGGAATCCGTTGAAATAATCTTTGCTGTCCGGATCATCTTCTCCAGATACCGGATCCTGCTCTCGTTCTGGTTCTTGTCCTTTTTGGCTGCATGATATTCAAAGTTCTCACTCAGATCCCCATGCGCTCTTGCCTCTTTGACTGCTTCCAGTGCATTTTTCCGAACAACCAGCTTACGGTATTCGATTTCTTCTTCCATTTTTTTGATATCCTGTTCGGTCAATTCATCATACATGAATCGTTCCTCTCTTCCTGCTTCTGCCAGCGTTTTTCATATTATCATAATTGATTCAAAAATATAATGATTTTTATTAATAAAAATTCATTTCATGCATATAAATTTTATCAAATTCTGGCTCTTTTGCAAGATTTACTTTCACCGCGCGCTCTGTCAGCCTCATCCAGTCTTCTTTTTTTATTTCTCCGGTCAGATACTGTCTTAAGCCTTCCAGCACGGTATTCCCCGCAGAAAACACCTTTTCTTCCAGTTCTTTTGGAAAAAGTCCGATGCCCGCTGCACTTTCGATGTGCATCTGTGTCCCGAAACCACCGGCCAACGTACAATCTCTGATCTCATCCATTGTGATCCCGGCTTTTGCCATAAGCACCCGGATTCCTGCACAGATCGCAGCTTTTGCCATCTGAAGCTCACGCAGATCCCTCTGTGTAAAAAAAATCTGTTCCGTCAAAGGATATCCTTTTTCAAAATAAGCTTCCACCAGCGTACCATTTTCATCAATGATCCTATGCTTCCACAGCTCATACGCCAGATCTACAATGCCGGTTCCGCAGATTCCTGTCGGCTCCTTTTCTCCGATCACTGTCAGCTGTGTTTTGCCATCTTCCCCGATCGTCACATGGGAAATTGCTCCCGGCACGCTTGCCATGCCGCAGGAAATATTTCCACCTTCCAATGCAGGTCCTGCCGATGTTGATGTTGTATAAATCCGGTTTTCATTCCCCAACGCCATCTCACCGTTTGTTCCGATATCCAGAAACAGATGCCAGAAACCATCTTCGAATTTCTTATTTACTGCAAGTCCTGCCGTGATATCCGCCCCGACAAAAGCAGAGATTCCGGGTGCGATCACAGTCTTTGCATGCATGTCTTTCATTCCAAGGATTGCTGCTGCATCCCCTTCCATCACCGAAATATCGACCGGGATAAAAGGTGCAACGCCAAGCGTCTCACACGAAAAACCTCTGAGCAGATGACACATTGTCGTATTTCCCGCAACTGCGATACTCTGTATCTGTTCCATTCCAAGCTTTTCTTTTTCAATCAGCTCTGCCATGATCCGTTTCAGATCCTGTCTGACACATCGCTGCATTTCCCATTTTTTTCCTTCATTTGATGCCTGAATACGTGAGATCACATCAGCTCCGTAAATACGCTGATGGTTTATCGTTGCTGTACTTTGAAGAATTTCTCCGGAATGACATTCTACTAAAATACCGGCGATCGTTGTCGTACCAATATCGATCGCAATTCCATAGGATTTAGCTTCTGTCCGCTCCGTTGTCCGTGTATCAAATGGATTCTCTGCTCCACGCCAGTAAACTTCTGCCTGTATCTGTTCCTCATCCTGCAAGAGATCAATCTGTCCACTTTCTTTCGGATGACACAGGCATGCAAGCCGGTATCCTGCCTCGATCTTTTCTGCACCAAGCAATCGCTTTTCCTGCGCACCTGCCTCCGGCGCTTTTTCTAAAAACCGTACCATACATTTGCCGCATCTTCCCTGTCCGTTACAGGGTGCATTCTGATAAATGCCGGCCTCCTGTAAGATTTCAAGCAGGGTTCTTGTCTCATTTTCTCTTTTATGATATTCGTAACAGCTCATGCAGTCTGCCTCCATGCGCCTTTTATGGCTTTTTCGCTATTTTAACACAATGTTCTTTTATTGGCAAACTGCACAAAAAATCTGTATCTGCTATTTTACAGCACTTGCTTTTCCTGTGATTCCATTATTATGATGATAATTCTTTTAAAGACAACTAATTTTCTTCGGTTGCAGGAACAATTTCTGCTTCTGTTGTTTCTGTCGATTCTATCTCTTGCGTATTCTCTGTGATCTCTTCGGTTGTATCTTCCTCTACCACCAGATCTTCTGCTGTCTTTGAGAACGTCGATGCAAGCGAAGTATCGATCAGATACACCGTATCATCTGCTCCTGTTTTCACATAATAGCCGCCAACCATATCATTTGCATTTCCGACATATATGGTTGTGATTCCATCGTCTGTTGTAAAGGTGATCGTATCCGATGGTGCAGCAAGACCATATTCGTTCAGATCAGATGCCCCATCAATTTTTTCCGATGCCGTCAGATTTGAAAATACACCAAGCATATTTTCTATCTTACTTTCATCCATCTCAAGAGATCTGTCGCCTTCATATACCCATGTGTCATTTTCTTTGCAGAAAGAAAGCTGCTCCCCATTCAATTCATAAGAGAAAGCTGTAATCTTAGAGACATCCTGCTGTGTCACATAAATAGTTTCCGCCTCCTGTTCGGCTTCCTTTTTTTCTTCCTGTTTTTTATTATATAATTTTAACCCTGCAGTTGCCGCCAGCAAACCGATCAGCACCACGATCACTGCGATAAATTGTATCCGCTGTCTTTTCATCTTACTTTTACCTGCCTGCTCTCTATTTTTTTCTTCTTTTTACCCAGATCACAATACCTGCGATCAGTAATGCCAAAGGAATCACGATTATCAATACCATACCGTATGCAATTGCTGCTGCCGCATCCACCGTGATCGCACTGAGTTCATATTCCTTTGTAGGGATCACACTTGCAGACGCTGTTTCATCCCCTGCCAGCTGGAAAATAATATCGTTAAAAAGCTTTGCATTATTTCCGGAAACAACCTGATCCGTACTGTCCGAAAAAAGCTGTGGACAGCCTGCTACCACTACTTTTGCCATGGTATCCTCATCAATCTGTTTTTCCATGGCAACTGCGATGGAAAATGGGCCTTCGATATCACCGTCTTCGAACTCGGATGTCTTGGCATTGGCCGCATCCGTCTTCGAAACTGCTTTTCCTGTCGTCTCCAACAAAGCTGTATAAGTCACATCGTCTGTATCTTCCCCATAGGTAATTGCTTCACTGTACGGTGCAAAAATATAACCGCCGTTTACCGAGCTTGTGTAAGCGCAAGAATCCACCGTTGGAAGAAGGTAATATGGCACATTACTGTAATAATAGGATTTGTCATTTTCCATCACAATACCGGATACCCGTGACATTCCACAGGCTGACAGGATCGATTCAAAATTAGTCAGTCCCTGATGTTCATAGTCCGTCGTGATGAGCACTTTACCGCCACCATTGATATATGCAATGACTTTATCGGCATCATCCTCTGAAAAATCTGATGTCGGTCCATTGATGATCACTGCCTGTGCATCTTCCGGAACTGCATCCTCTGTCAGCAATGTCAGCTCTGATAACGTGATATTTGCTTTCTCAACAGCTTCGGAAAATCCACCTGATAATGCAGTTTCCCCATGTCCGGTCACTTCATAAATCACCGACAGCTCTGACGACTCCATCGTTACATACTCGATCGCACTTGTAAGCTGTCCTTCTGCATCATAACCATCGATATTTCTTGAATAGGTAGAATAATCATAGCTATAGGAGTACACATCATTATAATCGATCACTCTGGAACGCTTTCCGCTCACAACGATCATGCTGTTCGTTGTCACGGAGCTGTCTGTGTACTGGGCTGCAAAAGACGGATTGACTGCCGGGTTCACATAGGACACAGTAATATGCGATGACATTGCCTCATACCGCTGTAACGTTTCATCCAAAGTGTTATCCTTGCTGCTGTCAGATACGAGCACATAAATATTTACATCCTCATCCAGACTTTTCAAATAGTCTTTTGTATCATCTGTAATAGAATAAATCTGGTTTGCTGTGACATCCAGTGAAGTCCAGGTCGTCGGCAATTCTGCCACAAACAGATTTACAACCACTGTCACTGCAACTGCTGCTGCAATAAAACCGGTCGAAAAACGCCTGTTGCTATTTTCTTTGAACTGATGCTCCAACGTCTTTTCTGGATAGACTGCCCGGTCAAAAATAAAAACAGGGCAATGATCGTAATATAATAAATCATTCCTGAAATATCCACGGTTCCATTCATGAATTGATCCAGAGGGCTGTACAGATCATAGCATCTTAAAACTTTTGTTAAAAGATTGCCAGTCTGTGAGATCAGGCTGCAGATGCTGTCCATCATGTAACCAAAAAATAACGCTGCAAAGGTCAGCACTGCTGCGATCACCTGACTCTCTGTCAGAGATGAAATAAAGATTCCCACAGCAATACAGGTGCAGCCATATAACCAGAAGCCAAGCACTGCCGCATAGGATTCTCCAAGCGGGATTGTTCCATAGCGCATCAAAAGAAATGGCGTCAATGCGATCAACAGCATATCGATGGAAAACACAGTTACCATCGCAAGATATTTTCCAACAACGATTTTTCCGACAGAAACCGGGGCTGTCAATATGAGCTGGTCTGTTTTACTGTGCCGTTCTTCTGCCAGACTCCGCATCGTAAGAACCGGAACTGCGATCAGCATTATAAACGCAATGGCTGACAGTGCATAAGAAATGTAAGGATATCCGCTCCGCAGATTATAGGCATAAAAATATAATCCATAAAGCACGAACACGGCTGCAAGAAAGAGCCAGCCTATTACGTTCTGAAAATAAGATTTTACTTCTCTTTTCCATATTGCTAACATGATTTTTCCTCCGTTTTCTGTTCAGTCAGTCTGAGGAATACATCCTCTAAGGATTTTGTTACCGGATTCATCTGAAGAATCACAAATCCATGCTCCACACAGGTATGGAACACTTCTTCCCGGATATCTGCTCCTTTTTGGGCAAGAAGCATCACATGCACTTCGTCTGTTACATGGTCTTCTGCATGATTTTCGTCTTCTGTTGCCTGATCTTGTGCATGCTCCTCATCTTCTACTACCTGCTCTTGTGCATGCTCCTCATTTTCTACTACCTGCTCTTGTACATGCTCCCTCAGACTTTCTTCAACAGCTTCTTCAACGCTGCACTGTTCCACCTGCGGAATTTCTTCAAGTGCTGCTAAAATCTGCTCTTTCTCTCCTTTGACGATCAGGTCGATCTCCTGTGCGCCGGACATCTGCCGCATCAGATTTTCTGTCGTATCACTTGCAACCAGCTTTCCTTTTGACAAAATAAAAATATGGTCACAGACCGCGGAGATCTCTGTCAGAATATGAGAGCTTAAAATCACCGTATGTTTTTTTCCAAGCTCGCGGATCAATTCACGGATCTCAATAATCTGCTTCGGATCCAGACCAACCGTCGGCTCATCCAGGATAATAATCTCAGGATAACCTAAAATCGCCTGTGCAAAACCGACTCTCTGCCGGTATCCTTTCGACAGATTCCGGATCAGGCGGTTTTCAACGCTTTGGATCTTTGTGGTTTCCATCGCTTCTGTAATGCATTGTTTCCGCAGCCCTTTCTCGATTTTTTTCAATTCTGCCACAAATTCCAGATATTCACGGACCGTCATATCCGTATACAATGGCGGCAGCTCCGGAAGATATCCCACACATTTTTTTGCTTCTTCCGGTTGCGCCAGGATGTCATAACCATTTATTTTTACCTCTCCGGCAGTTGCCCCAAGATATCCCGTAATAATATTCATGGTCGTCGATTTTCCTGCTCCGTTCGGTCCTAAAAATCCGTAAATTTTTCCCGGTTCTACCGTCAGGGACAGATCATCAACTGCCACATGGCTTCCGTATTTTTTTACAAGATGGCTGATCTCAATCACGATTCATTCCTCCAATTTTCTATGAAGCTTCGGGTGTCAAAAGGTCTACATCTTAGTTTTTAATGACAACTTGCACAAAAGAAATATTGCAAGTTTCATTGTGCAAAACATTCCGATAAGCCTCTGAAAGCGTGAAGCGTGTTCAGCAGAGGCTTCCACGCTTCATGAGTCTTATCTCCATTGCACAAAGAGAAACTTTCCATATTTCTTTTGTGCAATTTGCCAATAAAGGTTACGGAGTAGACCTTTTGACACCCGAATTCTATGAAGTAAAAAAGGACTGCGCAAGCATCCAGACCTGAATGCTTGCGCAGTCCTTCTTCCTTTTAAAAAGATTATCAGGAAATTGTGATAAAAAATGGAGAAAATTGTGATAACTCTGTGAAACCCCATCTCACACTTTTTCATTCATAAATTGTAAATAAGTATCGATCACTTCTGCTTCACTGTCTGATGCAATAAAATAATAATCGATCACATCCGTTCCCATCACCGATACATACGGCCCGTACATTGGAATATTACAGCAGAGTACATCTCCATCCGCTGCAACTGCAATTCCATATCCCAGGCTGGAATGAATATATGGTAAACGCTTTGTTTTATTTCCATAACAAATATATTTGGCCGTATTTCTAAGCGGGAGCCTGTCATCCTTTAAAATGCCCTTCGCAGAAAGCCGTTCTTCTCTCGTCCAGTCAAAATAATTCCAAACCTGTCCCCTTGCCTGATCAATCTGTCGTGGCATATTTTTCTTTTCAGCAAGTAGCTTTTTCCCTGTTCTATCAAAAAAGGTGATCGCACCACTCGCTTTCTCGATCTCCGCAGAAATCCTCGCTGTCCGGATCCGGATTTTATCCCGCTCTTCCTGAAATCCAAATGTCTGTTTTACATCCTTTTCTTCTGCCAGCTTCTGGATCTTTGCTACCGGTCCGAATGTCACACGAAGAATTTCTTCGCTGATCGGCCGAACATGGAGCATTCCACAGGCACTGACACAGGTTACCGCATTTTTCTGCTTTTCTACCCAGCGGATCGAAGTGTCTGCTTTCCCTTGCCCAATCGGTCTAAGCACTCCATTGTCAGGGATTTCCCCAAACCGGTGTAAAGCCCCTTTGCCCGATAGAAAACAAACCTTTTCATCGGCAAATTTCGCCGTCGTCTTTGGCAGTGTTTTTTGTATTTTATCTGGCTTTTGTATTCTATCCGCTACTTGTGTTTTATCCGGCTTTCGTATGATGTCAGGCTTTTGTGTTTTATCCGGTCTTTGTTTGATATCAGGTTTTCGTAATGCATCCGGCTTGCGTATAATATCTGGTTTTTGTAGTGCTTCCGGTCTTTGTTTGATATCTGGCTTTTGTGTTGCATCTGGTCTTTGTATGACATCAGGTTTCTTTTTTTGCAACACGTTTGGACTCTTTTTCTCCGTCCGCCTGTTCACTGGTTTCTTTTCTTCCCTGAAAAGCTTCTGGGCCTGCTCCGGCACAGGTGCTGCGATCACAGGTGTCAGATTATCCAGATAACACACTGCCAGTTCATGCAAGGCTCTGGTCGCTGCGACGTAAAGAAGCTTTACATGCGCATCGTCTAACGGATATTTCTTACCATCCGGGTTCCAGAGAATGACTGCATCAAATTCCAGACCTTTTGTATAAGCTACAGAAAGAACCATCACGCCTGTTCCAAAAGACATATCCTTTGTCTTTTCCCCTACAAGCATTGCCTGTTTTCCAAGCTTTTTTGCTACCTTCTTTGCTTCCTTATCATCACGGCATACAATGGCAATCGTCTCAAACGCTTCCTGTTTCCAACGTTCGATTCTTTCTTTTACCGCAGCAAGCAACTCCTCTTCCCCGTCATAATGTTCCATGGAAACTTCTTTTCCATGACGGATGATCGGTTCTACCGGATACACTGGAAAACTTCCATGCCGCAATATTTGCATAGCAAAATTACTGATCTCAATCGTATTACGATAGCTTTTCTTTAACAGCAAAAATTCATCATAAGGGCCGGTGAGCATCTGCCTTCTTAACATCTCCCAGTCGTTTAATCCATATCCGTAATAAATATTCTGGGACACATCTCCCATTATCGTAAAGGTGCAGCCACGCATACAATACTTTAAAACACTGTATGCCATCATTCCAAAATCCTGCGCTTCATCGATAACGACATGGCTTGCTTCCCTTATCGGATCCGTTTCTTTTACACGCTTATACAAATACGCAAGAGCCGCCAGATCATACACATCATACTCTGTTTCCGGCACCGTCACCGGGTATCCGCGGAGACGCTGTTCTTCCATGAATTCTGTATACATCAGAAAAATCGATTTTTTCCATTCTTTTCCGCCAAAATAATAACGATAGGTTCGAAGGATCTCCCGTTTTTCTTCTGCTGTATAAGCAATATCCTTTCCGATGATCTCATTTTGGATTTTTGCAGCAAGACGTTCATTGAGCATTGCAATCTTACTTTGGATCGATGTCTGGGGATTCTCCCGGATATATTCTGAAATATCTGATCCTTTTAACAGGCAAATCCCTGTCTTTTCCTGTCTGGATGGGATTTCCAGATAAATATCGTCCCAAGCGATCACCTCAGTTTCTGCTTTTTTGCAATATTCTTCCAGATTCTGAAACCAAAACAGGCTTCCCTTGACCGGCAAAACCTGATCTGTTTTATCCAGTTTTCGCACAGACATTGTCTGGTTGTCCCAGTCTTCATACAAAAGACGCACAAATAACTGCTCCATCGTCATCTGTCTGACACCGTAAACATCCAGATCCGGAAGCACCCCTGTAATGTAATTTAATAAAACCCGGTTACTTCCTATGATATAAAAATCTTCCGGTCGAAATTCTTTTTCATAATTATAAAGAATATAAGAAATGCGATGCATCGCCACCGTTGTTTTTCCGGAACCGGCTCCGCCCTGCACGATCACATTCTGTCTTGGAGACTTCCGGATGATCGCATTCTGTTCCTGTTGGATCGTCGCAATAATCTCTCCAAGGACTGCTTTTTTATTTTTGGCCAGATATTTTGTCAAAAGCTCATCATTGGCTACAACATCGGAATCATAGTAATCCTTTAATTCATCTTTCTCAATCTCATAGGTTCTTTTTCTGCGAAGATCGATCTCATAATTTTTTTCATTTTTGACAGAATAGCTGCATGCCCCAATCTTATTTTCATAATAAACCGATGCAACCGGAGCTCTCCAGTCGATGACAACCTTTTCTAAAATATCCTTCGAAATGCCGACTCTTCCAATATACAGAGCTTCTTCCTGTTTTGTATCCCGGTCAAAAAAATCAATCCTGCCAAAGTAAGGCTTCTTTCTTGCCTTTTCGCAACGTTCGCGGTCTCGCTTTGTCTCTTCGTAAATAACCTGTGTATTATGAAGCATTGTCAATGCTTCTGTATCCTTTGGGCCATATGTTTCCATCAGATCATAAATATCCTCGGCAAGCTTTTTTTCCTGTTCCCTGTTCTTCTTCAGATTCTGTTCTGCAACTTCAATGACTTGTCCTAAATGTTGTTCTTCCTCTTTTCGCGTTATTCCCGGAAGTTTCTTTTTCTGTTCCATATCGAGATCCTTTCTGCTATTTTTGTTAACAGATTTTTTTCAGATCCGCTTTTGCCTGATCGATACTATGGAACCAGATTCCGTGAATTCCTTCTTTTTCAGCAGCTAAGACGTTCTGCTCCGTATCGTCAAAAAATACACATTCCTCAGGCTTCAGCTGATACTTGTCTAAAAGCATATGATAAATTTCCGGCTCCGGTTTTATTTTCTTCACCGTATAAGAAAAAATACCTCCGTCTGTCAATGGCAGAAAATCCAATGTCTTATCACAAGTCTGCTGATAGCTCCATGCTCCATAATTGGATAAAATATATACTTTTTTTCCTTCTGCTTTCAGTTCCCGGATCCAGTCTTTGGTATAGTCGAACTGTACCAGCGCAAGATTTATATTTTCCCAGAATAATTTAATTTCTTTTTCATATGCAGGTTCTTTTTCACAAAATGCAGCCAGTAATTCCTCATCCGACATCACTCCTCTGTCTGCTTCTCCCCAAAGTGGTGTATTTACTGTTGCATCTGAAACCTTTTGCATGGTTTTCTCATCAAAACCAAGCTTACGCATTGCTTCCTGTGGATTCCATGTAACTAATACCCGTCCAACATCCAAAATAACGTTCTTTATCATTCTTGTTCTCCATTTCCAAATTTGATCTTATGATTCGTGTGTCAAAAGGCCGGCATTTTATTTTGTGGTGTCAAATTGCACAAAAAAATATTGCAAGTTCCATTGTGCAAACATTCCGATAAATGTTTTGGAGCCGGCCTTTTG
>CAKRLC010000054.1 GCA_934358955.1 uncultured Roseburia sp.
CAAATCTAACATTCAAGTGTCAAAAGATCTGCTTCATCGTCTTTATTGGTAGATTGCACAAAGGAAATATGGAAAGTTTCTCCTTGTGCAATGAAGATGAGATTCAAAAATTGTGGAAGCCTCTGCTGACACAATTTTCGTTTTCAGAAGCTCATCGGAATGCCTTGCACAATGAAACTTAAAATATTTCTTCTGTGCAATCTGCTAACAACAACGAAAAGCAGATCTTTTGATACTTGTATCACAGCATCCAATAAAAAAGCCCCAAGCCAATAAAAACTATCAGCTTAGGGCGAACTATCTGTCCGTGGTACCACCTAACTTCGGTAAAACCGCTCTCACGCATACAGGAATACTCCGATATGCCAGCTCTGTAACGGGAGCTCCCGATGAAGCTTAATAATGAAAATATCCACGTTCACTTCACGCTCAAAGACAGGTTCCGTTTTCATCATGAAAGGCTCACACCAGCCGCCTTCTCTCTGTACATCATAGGAAACGTACTAACTCTTATCAACGCTTTGTATTATCTTTTTGGAGAATAGCACTTTTTCTTTGGAAAGTCAACCGGTTTGTTTTATTTTCCAACCATAATGCTTAAAATCTCTTTGTCAGTTTCCCGCATACCTTCCCTCGCAAGTCTTCCGACATTCTGTATTGTATGCTCTACGCCCTTTGTAATGATCCCATCACCTGCATAAAACTGGTTTCCTTTTAAGTATAGCTGATATCCAAAATATCCTGCTTCGATCGCTGCCGCGATTTTGGCTGCACAGGATGCCTTTGCCCCATCACAAGTCATTCCTGACAGGATTGCAAGTGCATTCACGATCGTATGTGAGATTTCTTCAAAATCCCCACCATTTAAATATGCAATCCCGGCCGCAGCACCAACGCCTGCACTGACTGCCCCACAGAATGCAGACAATCTTCCGATTCCTGTTTTCTGATGGATCGTTACAAGATTTGAGATCACAAGTGCCCGTAGCAGTTCCTCTTCACTTTTATTCTCTTCTCTTGCAAATACGATCACCGGCACGGATGCTGTCATTCCCTGATTGCCGCTTCCGGATACGATCACTACCGGCAAGCCACAGCCTGCCATTCTCGCATCACTTCCTGCCGCTGCATACGCTTTTGCCTTTACAAAGGTATTCTCCGCTCCATAAACCGCAAGATAAGTTTTTCCTACCTGCGCGCCCCATTCTCCACGGATTCCTTCCTCTGCGATCGCCATATTGTACTCGATCTGACGCTCTAAACATTCCCTGACACAGGAGAGATCTGCTGTTTTGGCAAATTCTATAATATCATGCACATTTAAGCAGCTCCGGTCGATCAGTTCTTCTGTTGCAACCTCACTGCATCCGGATATTGGCTGTACGACTCCGTCTTTCTCTAAAAGGACAACATTTGTGTGATATGCGATCATCACAACCCGCGCTTTATGATTTTGTCCTATCATTTTCAGGTCGATATAAAATGTTTCTTCTGTATTCGCAACATCTACGATGATCCTGTGTTCTTTCAGATAAGCAGAGATTTCCGGATACTGTTCTTCCCGAATCTTACTTAAAACCTCAAGCCTTGCTCCCGGATCATTTGCTATGATCCCTGCTGCAATCGCAGCTTCGATCCCTTTTAATCCTCCGGTATTCGGAACGATCACGCTTTTGACATTCTTTACCAGATTCCCACTTACACTGACCTGACATTCTAGTGGCAGCTCGCCTAATGTCTTTTCGCACAGGGATGCCGCATAGGCCAGTGCGATCGGTTCTGTGCATCCCATTGCAGGGATCAGTTCTTCTTTTAATATCTTTGCATAATTTACATATTGTTCTTTTTGCATAAAAATTCCCGCCTTATACTTCCGCAAGTGGATGATGACATGCCAGGAATCTTCCCTTTCCCACATTCTTCCACTCTGGCTGCTTTCTTGCACATTCCTCTGTTGCATAAGGGCATCTGGTATGGAATCTGCAACCTTCCGGTGGATTAATAGGGCTAGGGATCTCTCCAGATAATATTTCTGAATCTTCTTTTCGCATAGATGGATCTGGCAATGGTACAGCATCCAACAGACATTTTGTATATGGATGCAATGGATGTGTATACACTTCTTCTGCAGGTCCTATCTCGCACATTCTCCCAAGAAACATAACACTGACTCTGTCTGCTATATATCTTACCACAGAAAGGTCATGAGAGATAAATAAATATGTTAATTTTCGTTCCTCCTGTAAATCCTGGAGTAAATTTAAAATCTGAGCCTGAATAGAAACGTCAAGTGCTGATACCGGTTCATCACAGACAATCATATCCGGATCAACGGATAATGCCCGCGCAATTCCAATTCTCTGTCTCTGCCCACCGGAAAACTGATGTGGATAACGGTTATAGTATTCCGGCCGGATACCAGTTCTTGCCATTAAAGACTGTACTTTCTCCTGCAATTCCCGCTTATTCTTGCATAATCCGTGTATTTTCATCGGCTCTCCAATGATTTCTCCAACTTTCATTCTTGGATCAAGTGATGAAAAAGGATCCTGAAAAATAATTTGCATTCGTTTTCTCATTTTTCTCAATTCACCAGTTCCACAGGATTCCAAATTTATTCCATCAAAAGTGACTGTTCCGGATGAAGGTTCAATTAAATGAAGAATTGTTCTGCCGAGCGTAGATTTTCCGCATCCTGATTCTCCAACCAGCGCAAGCGTTTCTCCTTTATAAATCTCCAGATTGATATCATCTAATGCACTGACTGTTCCACCCTGAACATGAAAACTTTTGCTGATATGTTCTGCCTTTAATAATACCTCTTCGCTCATATCTGCCCCTCCTTAGCCTGAAAACAACTCACATAGTGTTTCTCATTCAGTTTCACCAGCTGTGGTTTCTTTTCTCTGCACATCTCACAGCATTCTTCACATCTTGGTGCAAAACTGCAGCCTTCCGGCAATTTCAGCAGATCCGGAACCATTCCTTTGATATTATAAAGTCTTCCCTGCCCGGACTGCATCTTTGGAAGTGATTTTAACAAACCGTTTGTATACGGATGTACCGGGTTCTCAAATAACTCATTTACCTCTGCAAACTCAACCACTTTTCCTGCATACATAACATAAACATAATCACAAATTTCTGCAACGACCCCAAGGTTATGCGTGATCATAAGGATCGAGGTATTATGTTCTTTTTGTAATTTTCTCATCAGGTGCAAAATCTGTGCTTCAATCGTAACATCAAGTGCCGTCGTAGGTTCGTCTGCGATCAATAAGGATGGATTGCATGCCATTGCCATCGCTATCATTACACGCTGTCTGAGTCCGCCTGAAAGCTGATGCGGATAATTTTTGTATCGTCTCTCCGGGTCCGGAATTCCAACCTGGCTGAATAATTCAATGACTCTCTGTTTTGCCTGTACCTTTGTGATTTTCTCGTGGATCATAAGTGTATCTGCCACCTGTTTTCCCACTGTTTCAACCGGATTTAAAGAAGTCATCGGTTCCTGGAAAATAATCGATAATTTATCTCCACACATCTGTCTGCGCGCTTTTGGAGAAAGTTTTAACAGATCTTCTCCCTGAAACAGAATTTCTCCTTCATCTACCTTGCCTGGTTTTGATATCAAACCCATAACGGACATTGCTGTCATACTTTTTCCACAACCCGATTCTCCAACAAGCCCTACTGTTTTTCCTTCCGGTATGTCAATATCAACGCCATCAACAGCTTTCACCACTCCGGCTTTTGTATAAAAATTCGTATGCAGATTTTTTATCTGCAATAGCATTTTCTTATCCTGCGCCTCCATACAGACCTCTCCTTTCCTAATTTCCGCAGATCAGGTCGCGGATCACATGACTGTTTGCCGGCTCTAGTATCATTTCTTCTCCGGCAATTTCCTTACATGCAAGTCTTACTTTTCCATTGACTTTCAACGTACATTTTCCACATGCAGCCTGATGACAGGCAGCATGGTCAAAGTATGCTAACGTAGGATCAAATTTCTGATAAATCATTTCCAGGATATTCATAACGGACAATACTTCATCCTCAGCAGCTTCCACTCTATATTCCTGTGTCCACTTTTTTCCATCTGGATTTTGTCTTTTTACAACAACATGATACTCTTTCATTTATTGTGCTCCTATTCTTCTAACGTCTCGATTACACGTTCAATATAATCTGTGTACCCCCAGCAACCTTCTTCCGGTGTTACTCTTGTTGTTACAGCAGGCACAAATTTTTCTTTCATAGTTTCTCCATAAAGTACAATATTTCCCATGTAATTCGTATTGTCTGTCTGGAAATAGTCACTTCGAATATGTACTCCCCTGCTCTCTTTTCGAAGCATTGCTGATTTAATAATTGCCTTGGCTACCGGAATCATATTTCTCAATTCCAGATATTCACGCCATTCCTTATTATAAATCTTCTCCTTATTTTCGAACGAAACTCCCTCCAGTTCCCTTTCCAGCTGTTCCATGTTATTTAATGCCTTTTTCAATTTCTTTTCACAGCGAACCACAGGAAGACTCTCTGCCGTAATTTCATGGAGTTTTTCTTTTAACTCGCTTACTTTCACTCCGCCAGTCTTGTCAAATGGTGCCATCAATCTATCAGCAACTGCCTTTATTTCTTCTTCTGTTAAATTCTTTATCTCATGATCCTTTGCATAAAGAGCTGCCGATTTTCCGGCTTTTGCACCTTCAACTAACATTTCTGTTGTAGCTGCTGAAACACGGTTGGCACCGAATAATCCTCCGCTGCACTCTCCAGCAGCATACAGTCCTTCCACATTTGTCTCACATTTCACATTAATCCTGATTCCACCTTCAAAGTAATGTGCAGATGGCTGGACTGTTAAGGATCTTCCACTCTCAAAAATTTTCATAATATCCGCATAAATACCAGTTTTCAAAGGCGGCAGATCTGTATACAATTCATCCATAATCTCCTTTGGATGCATTGGAAGTGAAAAATAAACTCCGCCATTTTTAGCTCCTCTTCCAGCAAGAATTTCTGACTGAACTGCGTAAGACAGCAGCATTTTATTCCATTCACTGTCCAGTGCAAGCTGCTCAACTTTTGGAGATAAATATCTCTGCGTAAAAGTCTGTCCATATTTATTTAGCAGCGTACCATATCCGGTTGTAATAAAAATGTACGGGAGAATATTTCCCTTATACATAGTAGGATATCTTGTAACCGTCGGACAAAATGAGATCATCTCCATATCGATCAGTTCTGCACCTGCCCGCCAGGCAGCTGCCTGTCCTTCTCCACATAAATCTGTAGATCCACTGTTTTCTCCAAACAGGTTATGCGCACCTCCTGTGCATAAAATAACTGCTTTTGCCAAAACAGGAATCAATTTTCCCTCATACAGATCAAGGCACAATACGCCGCATACCTTTCCGTCTTTTTTCAAAAGCTCTGTAAATACCGTATCCTGAAGAAATGTCACATCGCATTCCTTCGCCTTTGCATACAAAGTATCCAAAATATCAGAACCAAATACCGAGATTTCCCGATCACCTTCCATGCCCCTGACTTTCATTCCCCATTCAATCAGTTCTGTCACCCGTTCTCCTGCTGTTTCAGTAAACATCTGCAAAAGTTCCTGGTTGTTCATATAGAAGCCTTCTTTCAGGACTTCTTCAAACCATTTTTCCGGAGTATCATCTTCTAAGCCCTGACTGATTCCAAGCTTTGCCAATGTCGCTCCATCACACGCCACATCTGCACTAATATTCGCTCCAGCCAAAAGTGTTGCTCCACTTCGATTTGTCTTTCCTCTTGAAATAACAAGTGTCTTAGCCCCTTCCATAGCCGCTCCAATTGCTGCTCGTAATCCGGCTCCACCACTTCCGATAATCACAACGTCATAGCTTTTTTCTATCTGCATTCTTTATTCTCCCATTCCTCTGCGCTGATCACAGTATCAAATGATGTATCTTTGTTTTTTCTTATATATATGGAGCTTTCTTTTCCATACTCGTTTTCCAGGCTTTTTAATACCTCTTCAGAAATCTCTTTTCCGGCTGCTCCATAAATTCCCTGTACAACCGCATCAAATACATGAAACACATGTACACAATGATAGGATAGCGGCATAACAGCATTCTTCTGTTCCTCCTGCTCTAAGGTATCCTCGCTGACTGCTTCATGATAAAAATAAAAACGGCAACAGGATTCATAATGCTGTGTAGAAGCTGTTTTCATTTCAAGTTCCGGATTGAATCCACGGACAATTGCCCGGTCAATTTCCCTGCAATAAACGGCTCCGCAATCTTTTCTGTTTCTTTTTGAAAAAACATCTGCCCATGGGCATCTTGTTACCCGTTCATTTACAACACCTTTTTCACACCACATGTCTACATCAAAAAACTCCGGTGTTGCCGCATATTCTCCATAAGTAAAATAAGTATTAAAATCAAGCGGACGACCATCTCTGATCGCTCTCATCGCCATCCTTTTTCCTCGTTCTTCTCCATAGGTCTGTGTCGCCTGTATAAATGCTTTTTTTCCATTTTCTCCGTATTTTTCCACTAACAGCGTGTAAAATTGACAGACAATCCACGCATGTTGGTATTCATTCCACTGCATGATCTGCTTCCTCCCTATTTTTTCTGTCTTGGATCAAGGGCATCCCGCACACCATCACCAACAAGATTGAATGCCAGTGCTGTTACCACAATGGCAAGTCCAGGAGCAAACACAAGCCATGGAGCCTGTCTCATGTACTCTCTTGAATCAGACAGCATTGCTCCCCATTCAGGTGAAGGTGGTTCTACACCAAGTCCGATAAAGCTTAAACCTGCTGCGATCATAATTACAGATGATAAGCTGATCGTTGCTTCTACGATGATCGGTCCCATACAGTTTGGTATAATGTGTTTCATGATAATATAAATATCATTTGCTCCATTTGCCCGCGCCGCTTCAATATAATCCATGGATGCAACGCTTAAAACTGCTGCTCTTACAACCCTTGTAAAATAAGGCATCATTGTAATTCCCACCGCAAGGATCAGATTCCACATACCATTTCCAAGCGCAGATACAATGGAAAGAGAAAACAGCAATGGAGGAAGACACATAAATACATCAACGATCCGCATCACTACTGCATCTACGGTTCCACCAAAATATCCGCAAACAACACCTAGTATCATACCGACCACGCAAGCCAGCAGAATCGTCGCAAATGCAATAAATAAAGAGAGTCTTGCACCCCACACTGTTCTGGCAAATGTATCACGTCCATACCCATCCGTGCCAAACAAATGTTCTATTCCCGGTTTGATCGTACGACTTGACATATCCTGTCCTATTACCTGACTATAGCTTGCGATCATTGGTGCACAAACAGCCATCAAAATAATGATCACTAACACAACCAGTCCAAGGACCGCCGTTTTGTTTTCACAAAACCTGTGCCAAAATTCAAATTTTTCCTGTTCTACAAATTCTTCCTGCCCCTCTGGAACTACGGTCATCTCTTTCTGCTTTTTCATGATTCACGCACCTCCAAATTCTTTTTTCCTGTTTTTTTCTTTTTTGTTTTAATGTAACTGGTCCGGATTCTCGGATCAATAAATGCATATGCCACATCTACAATCAGAAGAATAATACAGAACATGAATGCAATCACCATGGTTCCTGCCATAACCTGTGGGACATCCTTTGTCCGGATAGATGAAACGACCATATTTCCAAGTCCCGGTAATGCAAATACCGTTTCTATCACGACAGATCCACCCAAAAGACTTCCAAAGTTAGATCCTATTACTGTAATGACCGGCATTAACGCATTTTTTAACGCTTCACCTAATATGACTCTTCTTTCCTGCATTCCTTTTGCTCTTGCTGTACGCACATAATCCTGATGAATCGTATCAAGCATTGCCGAACGGGTCATACGGATGATTTCAGCAAGTGATGGCAATGATAGCGCGATCACCGGCATAATATATGATTTCCATCCACTGGTCACACCATAGGATGGAAGCCATCCGAGTTTTAATGAAAAGAAAAGCATTAACATTAAACCAAGCCAGAAGCTCGGAATGGATGCTGCACACATAGAAAATACCGTTAAAAATTTATCAATAAAAGAATACTGCTTTACAGCAGATATTACACCCAGCAAAACTCCAAACACTGCAATTACAATAATGCTTGAAAGTGCAAGTCTTATTGTTACTGGCAGTCTGGCTTCTATTTCAAGAAATACCGACTGCTGACTCCGGTAGGAAATCCCAAAATCACCATGCAGGACACCTTTCATATAATTACCATACTGAACAAGAAACGGGTCGTTTAATCCAAGCTCTTCTCTCAGCTGTTCCAGTGCTGAATCCGGTGCACTTGCCCCAAGCATCAGTCGTGCCGGATCAGATGGTGTCAGATATAAAATTCCATATACAATAAAAGATACTGCAAGCATGATTGGGATTAAAATAAGAATTCGTTTTATAATATATTTCAGCATTGCGCACCTCCCAAAAAAAATCCGGGGAGGGAAAGTTTTACTTCCCCTCCCCGGTGCAAAGTTTTTTCTTTATTATTTTGCCCAGGAATAATCACAGAAATGATATTCCTGAGATGCTACTGCACTTACACCCTGTAAATCTTTGTTGTATAAAACGTCTGTTGCCATCCAGTATAATGGAATATAATAAGCTTCATCAGACATAATCTTGTTTACTTCCTGATAAATCTCATTACGTTTTTCACTATCCTGCTCCACACGTCCTTCCTCTAACAATTTGTCGATTTCAGGATCATTGATCTGTGATACATTGAAAGTACCTTTTGAGCTGAACATATCATAGTAGCATGTGTCTGTAATATTGATCTCTACCGGATATCCACCACGGCTTACATCATAATTACCATCTGTAAAGTTAGCCCACCATGTACCGCTTTCTACTTCTTCAAGATCAAGTGTAACTCCAACCTGTGCCCACTGTGACTGTAAGGTCTCACCAAGCTTTTTATTATCAGAAGAAGATGAATAGTAGAAGGTTAATTCCAGTCCGTCTACTCCTGCCTCTGCTAATAATTCCTTTGCTTTTTCAGGATCATAATCATAGGTTGTGACATCGTCCGTATATCCTTCCCATCCTTCTTTAATACTGAAATTACCGATCGTACCTGTACCTTCTGTAATAACCGTATTCAAAGCCTCTCTGTCTGTTGCATAAGACAATGCCTGTCTTATTTCTTTGCTTAATCTCTGACTGTTAAAGTTTACAAAATAGAAGCTGTTACCTGTTGTTGTATCTGTACCTACTTTTCCGTCTGCCTCAGCCTGCTGATAAGATACTGCTGAAATTGCTGCTCCGTATGTAAAATCTGCTTCTCCTGTTTCCATTGCAACAAGAACAGTATCTGTATCAGATACAAAGCTAACATTTACAGTAGAAATTGCCGGAGCATCCCCCCAGTAATTTTCATTTGCCTCCAGTGTTGCTCCCTGTCCGGCTGTCCAGTTTGTAAGTTTGTAAGGACCTGATCCGATCGGATTACGTGAGAATTCTTCATATTCTGTATTTTCAAAATAATCCTTATCAATAATTGCACAATATCTCAACATATTAAGCGCTTTGGCATATGGGTATTTCAATGTCACATTTACTGTATAATCATCCACTTTTTCTGCACTGTCAATCGCAAAGGAAGCGAACTGCATCCATGATTCATCACGGAATCTTTCAATAGATAATACAACATCATCTGCATCCAGCTGATCTCCGTTGCTGAATTTTACATCATCTCTCAGATTAAAAGTATAGGTCAGTCCATCCTCGGATACGGTCCAGTCTTTTGCGACAGATCCAGATACATTTCCATCCTGATCACAGACAACAAGATAATCAAAAATATTCTGGCAGAACGCGATTTCTGCACTTGATGGAAGTGCCTGTGGATCTAATGTAGAAAATTCTGCTGCAAGAATGACATTTAAACTGTCTTTATCTGCAGATGCACTTACTGTTGTACCTGCTGTTTCTGTTGAAGCAGCAGATTCACCTGCTGTTCCGCCGCAGGCTGCCAGGGATAATGCCATGGTTCCTGCTAATACTAAAGGTATAAATCTTCTCATAATCTTCTTCCTCCTACATCAAGGCAATAATCTGGTCTTCCGTACGGTTTCTGACATTGTCAAGTACGTTCTGGCACCATGCCTTGTCATGATAATTTCCGTCTTTTACAACGGCAATATAGCTTCTTGCATTAGAAACATTTTCCAATGGATTTTTCTCCATGATCAAAAGGTCTGCATCCATTCCTTCTTTTAACATACCTACATGATCATCAATGCCAAGATTCTTTGCACCATTGACACATCCACATTTTATTGCTTCATATGGTGTAAATCCAAAATAATTTACCATGTGCTCCAATTCGTTATAGATAGAAAATCCACCAACAACACCTGGATTTGGAACATCGGTACCAAGCATCACGCGATCAGAATGCTTGTTAAAAATTTTCTGACGTTCAATTTCTTCCATAAAATCATAATTGTCATATCTCTTGAGGCTGATACGCCAGTCTGTTATCTTCTTCCAGTCCTTCATCCAGTAAGGATTCATATATTCTCCATTCTCAACTGCACATACATCATTTCTCTGGTGACAGAATTTTTCGATTGTCAAAGCCACTTCAACCGTTGGGCAAGTCCACATTCCCGATTCTGCCAGCATAATAATATCTTCTTCATGTGCGGTGTCCGGAAGACAGCTGATATGCTCTAAGGCATAATATCCACTTTCTGCAAGTTCCTTAAATGACACATTGTAATTTCCATGTCCTACAACTTTGATTCCAAGCTCATTTGCAGTTCTCATAATTTCAAAATACGCATCTCTTGGAATGCTCGGATATGTTTTTACCATCTGATATCCATCTTTAAAGCAATCAATGACTGCCTGATGTGCCTGCTCTACATTTGTGACAATTTTTGATCCTTCCCAATAGGTCACACCATCTGTTAACGGTCCTGTAGAATAAACATGTGGTCCTGGTCTTACGCCCTGATCGATCTCTCTGATCCACTGCTGTGTCTCATCAAGTCCCCACATATTTCTTGCAGTTGTAATACCACACGCGATCAGCATCTCTGTAATATCATCCGCATCCATATGAATATGACAGTCGAACAGACCTGGCATAATAAATTTCCCAGTCATATCCTTTTCACGGATATCACTTACATCAATATGTTTTGCTATTTTATAGATTTTTCCATTAGCTACAAACATATCCATGTCATACAGCACTTTGTCATCTTCCATTGTGATAAGATTTGCATGACGTAATATGTACATTGAATCATCTATACGATGCATCCTCATTCCCTCCTTTAGATTTTGGTTTTTATTATGTTTAATAAGCTTATTATCGTTTATTATGCTACTTCAGATATTCCTGAAGATAGTTTGAATAGTGTTCTATAAATTCCAGAATAATTTTCTGCTCGCTTTGGGAATAATGTGAAAAATATTCATATGTTTTTTCACTCATTCGTTCATGAAACTTATAATGTCCCTCATATGCCTTCATTCCGGTTTCTGTCAGTCTATAATAAATCTGCTTTTTATTGATATTATCCTGATATTTTTCAATCAATCCCATATCTTCCATGTGCTTTGCTGTCTTTGAAAAAGTTCCTTTCAACAGACCGTTCTGTTTCGCCAGCTCCGAAGCATTTTTCCTTGGATGATTATGTATGGTTTCCAATAAATGAATCTCTCGAGGTGACATATTTAAACCTATCCCGTAGTCTCTGTGTGTTTTTTCTACAATATCGGAATAATTGCACAGCTGAACCATTGCTTCATCCATCTCTTTTATAAACTTGTTCATGTTCTTTCTCCCTTTGTTACGTCACTATGATAGTATTTCAATGTGTTAAAGTCAATAATTTACACAAAAATAATTTCCGCAGAAACCATTTTTATTTATTTTTCACATTATATATCATTTTATTATCGTATTTTTTATTTATTTTGTTGTTTTTAACTACATTTTTCGCATTTTTTTGACTGTAAACGTGTTATTTTTTGATAAAATAAAATCTGCCATTTTTACAAATTCACTAAAAAATGGCAGATTTTTGTTCTTTTATTTCTTCTTTTTTCTGATCATATTTGTAAACTTTTGCTCTTTATTCATTCGCTTGTCTGCGCTGACTGGCAAGATATGCAACTGCTGAAAGTGCTGCAACATTTCCTTCGCCTGCTGACTTAATATATTGATATGGAGTTCCCGTTGCATCACCGCATGCAAAGCAGCCCGGCAGATTTGTACACATCTGGCGGTCTGTTTCGATATGGTTATCCACAATCTTAAGTCCCGGAACAAGCTGTGAAGGTGATACGCTTTCTCTCAGGAAAAATACGCCGTCAACATCATATTTGTTTTCTTCCGTCTCAAGCTGCTGGACTTTTAATGCACCGGTCACTGCAACCGGTTTTTCATGGAGCACTTCTATCTTATCAGAAACCTGCACCGGTTCCTGATACATTGGCAAATAATATACCTTGTCTGCCATCTCCGCCATGAACTCTGCTTCCGCTTCCTCTTTTGGCGAAAATCCGACGATCGCTGCTGTTTTCCCCCGGTATAACGGAGCATCACAGGTCGCACAATAGCTGACGCCTCTTCCTAAAAACTCTTCTTCTCCAGGATACGGCTTTGCCGTGCTCACTCCGGTAGCAAGGATCACCGTCGTTGCTTCATAATTCACACCGTTTCCCTGCAAAGCAAAATACTTTCCCATCGCATAAACTGCAGAAATCTTATCTTCTGTGATCTCAATATCCAGTTCTTTTAAATGCCTCTCATAAGCTGCCTTCAGTTCTTCTCCGCTGATATTCGGCAGGCCGAGATAGTTCTGGATCGTATGGGCTTTTTCCACCTTAATACTTAAATTCTTATTTCCAAATAAAATCACTTTTTTATTCCGGATCTTCGCTGTGACAGCTGCCTCTAACCCGGCAGGTCCTGTCCCGATGATCGCAATATCATACCTCTCCATATAGGCACCTCCTCCTTTGATGTAATATGCTCAAGTTGAGAAGACTCACCGCTTATAGAAGCGGCAAGTCTTCTCAACTGCGATAAAAACCCGCACATTTTATTAATTTAACATATTCAGAAACTGAGTGATTCTTGGGATTCCACTGTTCATCAGTTCCTCATAGGTTCCTTCTTTTAAAATATTTCCGTCATCAAAAAATACGACTTTATCTGCTACTTCCCTTGCAAAAGACATCTTGTGCGTAATAATAACAATCGTCTGCTTCTCGTTGACCAGCTGACGGATAATATTTAATACTTCCACCTCTAATTCCGGATCTAATGCACTTGTCGGCTCGTCAAAAAGCAACAGCTCCGGTTTCATAGCAAGCGCTCTCGCAATCGCGATACGCTGCTGCTGTCCTCCGGAAAGTTCTCTTGGGAACGCATCCCTTTTTTCCGACAATCCTACCTTTTCCAAAAGTACAAGCGCTTCTTTTTCACACTCTGCCTTGTCCTTTTTTAAAACGGTCACCGGCCCTTCAATAATATTTTCCAAAACTGTTTTATGAGGGAAAAGCTGGAAATTCTGGAACACCATGCCTGTTTTCTTGCGGATCGCACGGACCTCATCGCTTCCGTATTTTACCTTCTGTCCTTTTGCAAAGCTCATCGATGCGCCATTTAATTCCACCACTCCACTGTCCGGGATCTCAAGCAGGTTGATGCAGCGCAGTAATGTTGTTTTGCCGGAACCGGAAGGTCCGATCAGTACGGTTGTCTTATTTTTTTCAATATCCAGGGAAACTCCCTTTAAGATCTGATTTCCATCAAATGATTTTTCAATATTTTTTAATGAATACATCGTCTTCTCCTACTTTCCAATCCGTAATTTTTTCTCGATCCACTTCTGGAATCCGGTCAGGATCGTACAGAAGAATAAATAGATCAATGCTACCTCTACATAAATCCAGAGATATTCTAATGAACTTGCCGCAGCCTCCTGCGCTTTACGGAACATCTCACCGATCATGATCGTAGATGCCAGGGAAGTATCCTTGACCAGACCGATAAATGTATTAAACAGCGGCGGGATGGATACTTTTGCAGCCTGTGGAATGATGATCCTTGTAAATGCCTGTCTGTAATTCATTCCAAGCGAATATCCGGCTTCCCACTGTCCCTTATCAATTGATAAAATAGCTGCACGGATCGTTTCTGCTGAATAAGCTCCGACATTCAAAGATAGCGCCAGAATACACGCCACCCATTTACTGATACCGATCGGATTACAGATGCCCCAGTACATAATAAATAACTGGACAAGTAACGGTGTTCCCCGGAAGAACCAGATATAAATGCCGGCAATCTGTTTGAATACCGGAATTTTGTTGATAACAAAAAGGGAACAGACAATGGCTATGAGAATACCAAATAAAAAGGATACCAAAGTAAGCGGTATCGTATAAACCAATCCCTGTTTAAACATCGGCCAGAACGATCTCGCCATAATATCTAACTGTCTTTCTGAAATAAATCCTGTCGCCAGGCAAACATAGTTTTCCATGTTTTATTTTCTCTCCTGTATCTTTTTTTATACGCATTTTCTTCCATATAAAAGAGGAAGCTTTCAATATCTGCACCTGTTAAATATAACATTTTCATGCAAATAAGGAAAGCTTTGTTTCTCTTTTCTGTCATTCTTTTTAAATTTTAGACCTGAACTGTCTTTTTATGGCTGGGTTACATCCATTCCGAAATATTTTTCAGAAATCTCAGCTGCAGTGCCATCTGCGATCAGTTCCTCAATCGCCTTATCCATCTGTTCTACCAGATCTTCACGACCTTTTTTGACCATAGCTGCACTTGCATTTACATCATCGGATTCCGCTACGATCTTCGTAGATGTTGTATCCTGTTTCTGTGTCTTCCAGTATGCATAGGTCAGCTCATCATTGATCGCGCAGTCAGCTTCACCGCTTAATACACATTCCATTGCCAGTGCGAATTTATCCTGGCCAACGATCTCTGCTCCATAGCTCTGTGCAATCTCATTGAAGTTTGAGGTCAGTCCTTCTGCCGCTTTCTTTCCATTGATATCCTCAAAAGATTTGATATCTTCGTTGTCTGCTTTTACGATCAGAACCGGTTTTGTATAAATGTATGGTGTTGTAAAATCATATTTTTCCGTTCTCTCATCTGTGATCGTAACCTGGTTCATGATCACGTCAAAGTTTCCTGCATCCAGAGCTGTCACCATAGAATCCCATTCTGTCTCGATGAGTTCTACTTTGTATCCCATCTTCTCACCAATTGCATTCGCCATATCTACTTCAAATCCGGTCAGTGTACCGTTTTCATCATGGTATGTATACGGAGCAAAGGTTCCTTCCATACCAACTCTTAATACCTTTTCTTCTCCGTTGTCAGAAGAAGCTGCCTCTGTAGAAGCAGACTCTGTAGAAGCTGCGCTGCTGTCTGCTGCTGTGCTGCCGCTGTCTGCAGAACCGCATGCTGTCATTCCTACTGCCATAGCTGCTGTCAATAATACTGCGATCACTTTCTTTTTCATCTTCGTTGATCCTCTCTTTTCTAGTTATTCAATTCCTACTGATTCAATAGTATTTCTATGAATAATAATACAAGTGTCTGTAAATTGCAATACCCTACTGAAAAAAAATGTCATTCCTACTCTTAAAATCCAAAATCTGCATAATCTTCCGGCAAAAATCTGTGATAGATCACATGACAGCCTTCGTCTTTAAAACAATAAAAATATGGATCTTCACTGTCATTTTCAAAACAGATCATAAGATCGAATTCGTCCTGATCCATAGATTCCATATGGACTGGTTTTCCCTGTGCCAAAAAGAGCTCCTTTATCTGCTCAAGTGTACATCCATGTTTTCCAACAAGCTCCACAAGCTTTATGATAAATTCATTCGGTTCCATATGCTCATGCACATATTCTGCTCCCTGCTCCGGGATGTGGAAACAAAAACGCTCGCCTTTATTGGATACCAGCACCATTCCCAGTGTTTCCTTTACCGCTTCACCAAAGCCCGCCAGGATCCTTTTCATCTCCTCTGCATCTGCTTCTGTTTCAAAGAAATGGTTCAGTGAGCTGAGTGGGTAATACAGACGGATCCCCTCCTTGCGGTATCCGAGCTTCGCCTGTTCCTCTTTGATCACATCTATAATATTTTGTTCTAATCTATGATAATTCACTTTACATGTTTCTCCTTATCAAAAGCTATTAATTTTGCAATTATTTCCTCACAGATTTCTGTTGCATTCTTTCCATCTGTCGCAACAGTAATATCAGCTGCCGCCTCATATTTTGCACGTCTTTTTTCAAGAAGGCCACTGATAAATTCAACATTCATATTATCATTTAATATAGGACGCTCAGTACTGTCCTTTACCCGTTCATAAATCGTTTCCGGCTTTGCTGTCAAAAGAACGATTCTTCCATTTTTCTTCATATAATCGGTATTCTCTGGGCGCATTACAACACCGCCACCACAGGATACGATTGTCTGTTTTTTCTTCTGGAGTTCGATCAGAGTATCACTCTCTAAGTCTCGGAAATACGTTTCCCCATATTTGTCAAAAATATCTGAGATTGACATGCCTTGCTTCTCAACAATCATCTGATCCATCTCTACGCGTTCCATCTCAAATTTCTCCTGCAGTTCACCGGCAACCGTACTCTTTCCTGCACCCATAAATCCGATCAGAAAAATATTGTAGTCAAAGAGATTCTTTGCCATAATACGCCTGCCATTTTTCATGATCTCTTTAAAAACAGCAACGGTTTCTTCTTCAAATTCATGATCGCAAAGTTTTGATATTAGCATGTTACACTGTTCTTCTTCCTGTTCTGGCAGTAAAACAGGAATATTATTTTCCTTCTTATATTTGATCATTTCTCTGATGTTAGACATTCTCACTGCAAACTGCTCTATCATAATCTCATCACACGCTTTGATATTTGTACGGAATTCTTCAATTCTATCCATTGTTTTTCAAATCTCCTTAAGCATCTCTTTCTCACACAATCATTTTATTTTTTGTGCACTCTGCACTCAGTATAGCAATTTCCCAAACAATTCGCAAGAAAAAATATTTTAGCACATTAAAGTGCTATCGTGTCCAACAACGGTATCCTGTGTCATCATAAAACGCCAGGACCGTTCTATGTTGGTCCTGGCGCTTTTATCGTAACCTTACATTATGCTTTTATTTGTTTTCCGCATTTATTTTTTTATAAAATGCTTTGTCTGTATACAATTCGTCTTTGAACGGATTTAATTTATTTTTACGGATCACACTGAACTGGTATACCACTGCAGCCGCATTTACGACGAGTGCCAGTAAGCTCACAATGAAAAATGCAGTTGGATTATGTGTGGTAGGAACCGGTGCAAGACGGTCTGCGAACTGCGGAACCGTCATGATAAACATGATCCAGAGTGCCAGTGTATGTGCTCTGTGCTGCAGCCAGCATCCTTTCTTAATGAAAAATGCCGGGATCGTGCAGGATAATAACAGGATCACACCACAATATACAGAGTGATCGGAAATGCAGTTATAAGTATAAGCAAAGTTCCACAGATCATATCCAAGGATATAAATCCAGTCCATATCCGGCCACATCATATCCTTGCTCTTCTCTTTCGAAATATAAATTCCTGTCCATCCACAGATCAGTAAAATATTTAAAATACCGGCGATTCCATTCATGATGTTCCATGGTCCGGACATTACCCAAAGATTGTTTACTTTTTCTCCGGAAAAAGCATGAAAACTGTATGCCTCAAAATCACGGAAAACTGCTTCACAAATATTGATGGCAAGAATCAGTGGCGGGAAGCAGATCACCCATTTGTGCTTTGTTGCATTTGGAATATAACGGATCAGCATAAAACCGACACAGCCTGCAAGCGCAGAATAAGTTTTCGCCCAGTTAAACCAGTTTCCGGTTCCATATTCATTTCCCGGCGCACACGTTGTCGGCCATACAAAAATAGTTAAAACGACAGGAACGATCACAAACAGTAAAATTCCTCCCCATTTTGTTTCACGTCCCAATTCATTGAGTGCAATTAACACCACCAGAATAAAAAACATAATCCCCCACGTTTTTAAATCCGGTACATTATAAAGTATTCCCATCTTACTTCTCCCCCTTGTTTCCTGCAAATTTTAATTTAATCGACTGTTTTAACATATTCGGAAGTACAAACTTCAGGCGGTCTTCATATGGAACCATTCTGCTGCAATCCGGCAGCTCTCTATGTAATTTAATCGCATCAAATTCACATTTTGTTGTACAAAGACCACAGCCGATACATTTATTCGGATCGACCACAGATGCCCC
>CAKRLC010000055.1 GCA_934358955.1 uncultured Roseburia sp.
AACAACGCATAAAAAGATGCAAATAACAGAAAATAATCGAAATAATGTGTATATATCTGACAACATGTGGATAACTCTGTGGATAATGTTGATAAAACTGTAAATAAGCTATTTGTAAAATAATTGTCAAAAAATAATGAAAAAAGAGTAACGAAATATTCAAAAGTTTCTGAAAAAAACCAGTAAAACGGTATCATTTCTGTGAAAGCTATAGTAAAATAAGGGCGGCTGGCCCATATGGATTTGAATGTCAAAAAGGATTGCATTTTAGTTTATGATGTAGACCTTTTGACACCCGAATCTCTATAATAAAAAAACAGAGGATAGAAAATGTTAGAAAACAGAGGACGTATAAAACGAACAATAGAAGAGTACATTGTGTTGACAGTTGCAACACTGATCCTTGTGGTAGGTGTATATCTGTTTAAATTCCCGAATAATTTTTCTTTTGGAGGGGTTACAGGTATTGCAGTTGTGTTAGGTGCAGTAATGCCGGTAAGTCCTGGAAGCATTACATTTGTGATCAATATGGCTTTGCTCGTAGTTGGCTTTATTTTTCTTGGAAAAAGCTTTGGTATAAAAACAGTATATGTCAGTGTGCTGACTTCCGTAGGGTTAAGTGCAGCAGAGCGTTGGTTCCCAATGAACAGTCCGCTGACACAGCAGCCGGTGTTAGAGTTGATTTATGCGATCGTGCTTCCGGCGGTGAGCGCGGCAATTTTATTTAATATCGGAGCTTCCGGTGGTGGAACAGATATTATTGCAATGATCCTGAAAAAATATACGAAGCTAAATATTGGGGCAGCGCTGTTTGTCGTAGATCTTTTTATTGTACTGTCATCCTGTCTCGTATTCGATGCACAGACAGGGTTATTTTCGCTGTGTGGTCTGCTTGCAAAATCACTCGTTGTGGATAATGTCATTGAAAATATTAATCTTTGCAAATATTTTACGATCGTATGCAACGATCCGCAGCCAATCTGCGATTTTATTACACAGAAGTTAAACCGGAGCGCAACCGTTTATCGCGCGGAAGGGGCTTATCAGCATAATCAGAAGAGTGTTATCATGACGGTTATGAAGCGGAGCCAGGCAGTAGAGCTTCGTAATTTTATTCATGAGACGCAGCCATCGGCATTTATTGCGATCACGAACAGCAGTGAGATCATCGGAAAGGGATTCCGCGGTCTGAACTAATGGCAGACAGTTTGCCAGAATAAGGAAATTGTGCTAAAATGACATTAGTCATTGAAAGCGAAACAATGTTTTTTAACCATGATATAAAGGCGGTATACCGAAAAGAGAAGGAGAAGTCGGATGAACATTTGGGAGAGTGAAAAACAGAGCTATATAAAAGCATGTATGGGACGGAATTCAGAAGCACAGAATGAGCAGTTGGAGAAAAAACTGTCAGCAATTGACTGGACAATTCTTGAGAATATTGAACGGAAGGAAACGGTAAATGAAAGAGGCGTTTTTGCTCCGCTGGAAGCAGTTGAGGTTTCTGAGATCGAGGCAAGAAAAGAAGAATTTAAAAAGGCAGGAATAGAGGCTTTACAGGCAGAAAAAGTCGGCGCAGTTCTTTTGGCCGGGGGACAGGGTACAAGACTCGGACTTGATAAACCAAAAGGAACCTTAAATATTGGTGTGAACCGGGAATTATATCTGTTTGAACAGTTATTCCGTAATCTGATGGATGTGACAGATGAGGCAGGTGCCTATGTGCCGATGTATATCATGACAAGCAATATCAATCATGATGATACCGTAGCATTCTTCAAGGAACATGCGTATTTCGGTTACCCGGAGGAATATGTGAGATTTTTTGTTCAGGAGATGGTTCCGGCATGCGATTATGAGGGGCGTGTCTATATGGCATCTGACGAGGAAGTTGCCATGTCACCAAATGGAAATGGCGGCTGGTTTGGCTCTATGGTCACAGCAGGTCTTTTGGATGACATCCATGCAAGAGGCATTGAGTGGCTGAACGTTTTTGCAGTAGACAACTGCTTACAGAGAATCGCAGATCCACTTTTTGTAGGAGCAACGATCGTGTCCGGCTGCGAAAGTGGAGCAAAGGTTGTACGTAAGGCTGCACCGGATGAAAAAGTAGGTGTGTTATGCACCGAAGACGGAAAACCATCCATTGCAGAATATTACGAGATGACAGAAGAGATGGCAACGGCGAGAAAAGAAAACGGCGATTTGTTATACGGTTTTGGTGTTATTTTAAATTACCTGTTCTCAGAGAAAAAATTAGAGCAGATCGCAGATGCACATATGCCGATCCATGTGGTGGAGAAGAAGATTCCGCATGTTGACACAAATGGAGTAATGATAAAACCGGAACAGCCAAACGGATATAAGTTTGAAACATTAGTTCTTGATATGGTTCATATGATGGAGAACTGTATTCCGTATGAAGTAGTGCGGGAAAGAGAATTTGCACCGATCAAGAATCTTCATGGAGTGGATTCTTTAGATAGTGCCAGAGAATTAATGAAGGGCTGTGGAATTGAGTTATAGAATACCACATGTCATAACCGGTGCAGGATTAGAAAAGGATAAAGAGTAAAAATAAAAACAACCTTCGAAATATCAGAGATGAGAATCATCAGAAATGGCGTTTCGAAGGTTGTTTTTTAGAAAAATTTAACAGGTGCTTCACATGGAGTTTAGGATTATCTGCTATACTATTTTTATCATAGAGAATGCATTGAGGAGAAAGAGATGCAAGAGGGCGAGAATAATATAATAGTAGAAAAATATGACGAGGAAGATTCCATGATCTGCGTGAATGAATTGGTGCCGGTCGCTACCCCATATGAGAATAATATGGAACGGATCGCAGATATGACGGAAGAATTTTCCAGAAGTATTGAACCATTGTTAAGAATGTATAATGCAGCAATGAGCGTGACGACGGCCAGACTTGAGATCATTAAAGATGAATTCAAGTATAAGAAGCTTCGATGTCCGATCCATCATATTGATACGAGGTTAAAATCAGCAAAGAGTATTCTTGGCAAGCTTCAGAAGAAAGACTATCCGTTAACATTAAGTGCTGCATGTAATAATATTTATGATATTGCAGGAATCCGTGTTGTCTGTCCATATATCAAAGATGTATATCTGATCCGTGACAGGATTTTGGCACAGGATGATGTTGTGATCATGAAGATCAAGGATTATATAGAAGAACCAAAGGCAAATGGTTACCGGAGCCTGCATATGCTGATCCGTGTGCCGGTTTATTTTATGAATAAAAAACAGATGGTGCCGGTCGAGCTGCAGATCCGCACACAGGCGATGGATCTGTGGGCGAGCTTAGAACATGATATTAAGTATAAATCACTTTATCAGGGGAATACCACAGACTTTGGGGATGAACTGAAAGAGTGCAGCAGGCTCATCTATGAAGCGGAAGAGAAGATGGAAGCAATGAACGAAGTTTTAGAGCCGTAAGGGTGGGGAAAGTGCCTGCTCAAGTGACAAAAAACTGTCATCCTGCAGTGAGATGGCGGAAGTGCAATGGAACGGAGTTCTGATAAAAGACAAAAAAGAGTATAAACTTTATTTTTTTCGTGGATAGGGCAGAACTTATTATGGCACAGAAAAGCCGTCCAGACTTGAGGTCTGGGCGGCTTTTCTGTGGATTGTGAAAAAAACTCTCAATAGAAAATGCGCAAAGAACCTTGACAGAAAAGGTGAGCAGAGATATAGTTTAGATACCCCATAGGGGTATGTGAAACAACAAAAACACAGGAGGAGATTTTAGATATGACATGTTGTTGTAACTGCAGGAATGAAGAAAATGTGAAGCACAAACAGCGTGATGAACAGGAGAAGAAGGCGCTGATGACACGCTTAAGCCGTATTGAAGGCCAGGTGCGGGGCGTGAAGAGCATGGTGGAGGAAGACCGTTACTGTGTGGATATCTTAACGCAGGTGTCTGCGATCCAGGCAGCATTAAACGGCTTCAACAAAGAACTTCTTGCACGCCATATCAAAACCTGTGTTTCCGATGATATCCGGGAGGGAAATGAGGAAGCGGTGGATGAACTCTGCGAGCTTCTGAAAAAACTTATGAAATAGACAGAAAGGACAAGAGACATGAAAGAGAGATTTGATGTGACAGGAATGACCTGCTCGGCATGCTCTTCCCATGTGGAAAAAAGTGTGGGAAAGCTTACCGGTGTGAAAAATGTCAGTGTGAATCTGCTGACCAACAGTATGCAGGTCGAATTTGATGAGAATCAGTTAGATACAGCAGGGATCATCAAGGCAGTCGAAGATGCCGGATACGGTGCGGCTGTGAAGGACGAACATGCAAAAAACGGTGCAAAGGCACAGGGGCAGTCAGAAAATAATGGTGCAGACGGATTGTCTGTGGTTGAACAGAATGTGAAAAACATGAAGAAGCGGCTGATCGTTTCCCTGATTTTCTGGATTCCGCTAATGTACGTTTCCATGGGACATATGATCTACCAGTGGCTGAATATTCCGATGCCGCCATTTACCATGAACTTTTTACATGGAAATGAGAATGCGATCACTTATGCATTTACACAGTTCTTGCTGCTGCTGCCGATTCTGATCGCAAATCAGAAATATTTCAAAAACGGATTTAAAACTCTGTGGCACAGAAGTCCGAATATGGACAGCCTGATCGCGATCGGCGCAGGTGCTGCGATCCTCTACGGTATTTTTGCTATCTACCGGATCGGTTATGCGATGGGACATGGGGACATGATGGTCGTACACCAGTATGCACATGACCTGTATTTTGAATCCGCAGGAACGATTTTAACACTCATCACGATTGGAAAATATCTTGAGACAAAGTCAAAAGGAAAGACAAGCGAAGCCATCACGAAGCTTTTAAATCTTGCACCAAAGACCGTCACGGTTGTAAGAGACGGCGTGGAACAGGTCATTGATGCGGCGGATGTGGAAAAAGGCGAGATTTTCCTTGTAAAACCTGGGGAATCTGTAGCGGTAGACGGTATTGTCATTGAGGGAAAATCATCCTTTGATGAATCCGCGATCACCGGCGAGAGTATTCCGGTCTTAAAACAGGAGGGAGATACGATCGTTTCCGCTTCCATGAACAAATCCGGACTGATCCGCGCAAAAGCAACCAAAGTCGGGGAAGACACGACGATCGCACAGATTATCCGCCTTGTGGAGGAAGCATCTTCCAGCAAGGCACCGATCGCGAAAATGGCAGATAAGATCGCCGGTGTATTTGTGCCGACCGTTATTACAATCGCGCTTATTACAGGAGTCATCTGGCTGATTTCCGGAGCAACCTTTGAATTTGCAATGTCAACAGCAATCGCCGTCTTAGTTATTTCCTGCCCATGTGCACTTGGACTTGCAACTCCGGTTGCCATTATGGTAGGAACCGGAAAAGGTGCAGAAAACGGCATTTTGATCAAATCCGGAGACGCTTTAGAGACAGCCCACCAGATCGATACCGTCGTTTTGGACAAGACTGGAACAATCACACAGGGTAAACCGGTTGTGACTGATATCATCTGCGCTGCCGGAAACAACACAGCTACAGGCAGCAGTGCATCGAAGACACAGATGACAGAGAAAGATAGCGACAGCCTGTGGCAGAAAGAACAGACTGCACAGCTTCTTCAGATTGCAGGAAGTCTTGAGAAGGGCAGCGAACATCCGCTTGCCGAGGCAATTGTCAACTATTGCGAGACAAACAACATTTCTTTGGAAAAAGTAACAGACTTCAACGCTTTATTTGGCAAGGGAATCGAAGGAACTGTTTCCGGTACACATTACTATGCCGGAAATGAAAAAATGATGAAAGAGAAAGGCATCATCCTTTCCACGGAGCAGAATGAACAGATCCATGCGCTTGCAATGCAGGGAAAAACACCATTGCTTTTTTCAACAGAAGAGAAGTTCCTTGGAATTGTCGCTGTTGCAGATGTGGTGAAACCGACCAGCAAAGAGGCAATACAGAAGTTCCGGGAATACGGAATCCATGTTATTATGCTGACCGGTGATAATGAAGTAACTGCACAGGCGATCAGGGAACAGGTCGGCATCGACGAAGTCATTGCAGGTGTGCTTCCAACACAGAAGGAAGAGAAGATCAGTGCTTTAAAACAGGCCGGCCATAAAGTTGCGATGATCGGTGACGGAATCAACGACGCACCGGCACTTGCAGCCGCGGATGTCGGCATTGCGATCGGAGCCGGAACGGATGTGGCAATCGAGAGCGCTGACATCGTTTTAATGAAAAATGATTTACTTGACGCAGTCGGTGCGGTAAAATTAAGTAAAGCTGTGATCCGTAATATTAAAGAGAATCTTTTCTGGGCATTTTTCTACAACAGCATCGGGATCCCGCTTGCAGCAGGTGTGTTATATCCATTTTTTGAGATCAAACTGAACCCGATGTTCGGAGCAGCGGCCATGAGCTTAAGCAGTGTCTGCGTTGTAAGCAATGCATTACGCTTAAGATGGGTGAAACTCCGTGAGGAGAAGAACACATCTGTTCAGGAAGAGAAAAATCAGGACAATCAGGCAGATCAGAAAACAAATAAAAATCAAAATAAAGGAGAATCAATTATGACAACAACAATTTCAATCGAAGGCATGATGTGTGGACATTGCCAGGCAAGAGTTGAGAAGGCATTAAAAGAGGTCGCAGGCGTAGCCGAAGTTACGGTAAGCCTTGAGAACAAAAATGCAGTCGTAACAGGTGATGCTTCTGCAGATGCATTAAAACAGGCAGTTGTAGATGCAGGTTATGAAGTGACAGATGTGAAATAAAAGAGAACCGCCCGGTTTTGGGAGAGGAAGCAGTAACGGCATTTGGATCAATGACAGCCACCGGAGTTCCGGTGGCTGTTGCTTTCACGGAAATGATAGCTTATAATTGGGATAAAGTATATGCTATTACTTTATGAAATGAGGAACAATCAGCTATGAAAAGAAAATATATCATTTTAACATGCGTATTGCTGCTGGCTTTTGTAGTTGGCTGCGGACAGACAGAGGAGCCGCAGAGCGTACCAGACACGCAGACAACCGAAAACGTACAGCAGGAAGCTTCAAACTTACAGACCGGAACAGAAGCTTCGGAGATCATTGCTGAAATAGAAGAGACAGAACAGGAAGCCGACGTGCCAGAAACAGAGGCAACAGAAGCCGGCGAACAGGAATCAAATGCAGAATCCACACCGGGGCAGCCTATGTATACAACAGCAAAAGTCAATGTGCGGGAAAATGCGTCAACAGACGCAGCTGTGTATACAAAGCTTGCAGCAGGTACGACAGTAGAAGTATTGGAGTCGGACAGAGATTGGAGCAGGATTCGTCTGGATGGAAAAGAATTCTATATTGCTTCAAGATATCTGACTGAAAATCTACCGGAAACAGAAGAACAGGAATCGGTAGAACAAATAGCAGCAAATGAAGAAAATGGCGAGCCAGATCCAGCGGAAGTAACACCACAGCCAACACCGGAAAAAACTTCACAGACTGCAGGCACTACAGCCGGAAAAGTGGTTGTGATCGACGCAGGACATCAGGCGCATGGGGACAGCTCAAAGGAACCGATCGGGCCGGGCGCAACCGAAACAAAAGCAAAGGTTGCAGGCGGTACAACAGGAAAGACGAGTGGACTGCATGAGTATGAATTGACCTTGCAGGTTGCATTAAAATTACAGACCGAACTTGTGGCACGTGGCTACAATGTGATCATGGTGCGCACAACGAATGATGTAAATATCAGTAATGCTGAGCGCGCGAATATCGCAAATAATAATCAGGCAGATGCCTTTATCAGGATCCACGCAAATGGCTCTGAAAATACAAAAGCAAACGGCGCGATGACAATCTGTCAGACTGCAAACAATCCGTATAATGGAGATTATTACGCACAGAGCAGGAAGCTCTCCGGAAGTGTATTAGATGATCTGGTCGCTGCAACCGGATGCAAAAAAGAATATGTCTGGGAAACGGATACAATGAGCGGCATTAACTGGTGCCAGGTACCGGTAACGATCGTTGAGATGGGTTACATGACAAATCCGGACGAGGATCTTCTGATGGCAACAGATGACTATCAGCAGAAAATCGTGACCGGCATTGCAAACGGGATTGATGATTATTTTATAAATTAAATGCAGTCCCCTTTGACACCGAAACTCAATTAACAAAAAAAGCTGACACAGAAATCATATCTGCGTCAGCTTTTTTTAACGTGCCAATGATGCGCGTTCGCGCGAGAATGTGCCAAGGCACATTCTTATACGGAGATGGCGGGATTTGAACTCGCGCGCCGGAGCATTTACCGACCTACCGCATTTCGAGTGCGGACCCTTCAGCCACTTGGGTACATCTCCACATATGTGAACAACAGTAATAGTATAGCATATTTTTTATAAGATGCAAGGGAAGAACTTGTCTCGAATTTAGAAATATATTATAATGAGGATTAGCAATAAATGATATTGTAAAATAGCTAGAGAAGTAGAGAGAAAGGACTGTTGCATATGAAACGGATCGGAATGTTAACAAGCGGTGGTGATTGTCAGGCGTTAAATGCTGCAATGCGAGGCGTTGTAAAAGGGCTCAGTGAAAATGTAGATGAATTAGAAGTATATGGATTTCATAACGGGTATAAAGGATTGATTTACGGAGATTATCATCTTCTGACAGCTTCTGATTTTTCCGGAATACTGACAAAAGGTGGCACGATTTTAGGTTCTTCCCGTCAACCTTTTAAACAGATGCGTGTGCCGGATGCAAACGGTCTGGATAAGGTAGAGGCAATGAAGCAGACTTACCACAAATTAAATCTGGACTGCCTTGTGATCTTAGGAGGAAATGGTACGCAAAAGACAGCCAATCTGCTCAGGGAAGAAGGATTGAATGTGATCCATCTTCCAAAGACGATCGACAATGATATTTATGGCACGGATGTGACATTTGGCTTCCAAAGCGCGATCAACATTGCAACAGATGCGATCGACTGCATCCACACAACAGCAGCTTCCCATAACCGTGTATTTATTGTAGAGGTAATGGGACATAAAGTAGGCTGGCTGACTTTATATGCTGGTATTGCAGGTGGCGCAGACATCATTTTACTGCCTGAGATCCCTTATGATATCGATAAAGTGATCGCAGCAATCGACAAGAGAACAAAGGCCGGAAAAGGCTTTACGATCCTTGCAGTAGCAGAGGGTGCGATTTCCAAAGAAGATGCAGGACTTTCCAAAAAAGAATACAAGGCAAAAGTGTCAGACCGCAAATATCCGTCTGTTTCGTATGAGATCGCAGATCAGATTTACCAGGCAGCCGGTGTGGAAGTGCGCGTGACAGTTCCGGGTCATACACAGCGTGGAGGAAGTCCATGCCCATATGACCGCGTGCTTTGCACAAGACTTGGTTCAGCAGCAGCCAAGGCGATCATAGACGAAGATTATGGCAATATGATCGCGATGATCAACGGCAATACCAAACGTGTGCCATTGGCTGAGGTTGCCGGAAAATTAAAAACCGTAGATCCGAATGGACAGATGGTTAAGGAAGCAAAACGGATAGGAATCAGTTTTGGTGACTAAAAAATAATTGATAAAACATTGCCCGGCAATCTGCATCGTCAGAGCCGGGCATAACTAAGAAAGGAAAAGCAGCATGTCATATACGGCGTTGTATCGAAAATTCCGTCCACAGGAATTTGAAGATGTAAAAGGACAGGATCATATCGTAACAACCTTAAAAAACCAGATAAAAGCAGATCGTATCGGACATGCCTACCTGTTCTGTGGAACAAGGGGAACCGGGAAAACAACCATTGCGAAGATCTTTGCAAAAGCAGTAAATTGTGAGCATCCGATCGATGGAAGCCCTTGTGGGGAATGCGCAAGCTGCCGGGCGATCGCAGCCGGCAACTCCATGAATGTGATCGAGATCGATGCAGCCTCCAACAACGGTGTTGACAATATCCGGCAGATCCGTGAGGAAGTAGAGTATCGTCCAACGGAAGGAAAGTATAAAGTCTATATTATCGATGAGGTCCACATGCTTTCCATAGGCGCTTTTAATGCATTATTAAAGACATTGGAGGAACCGCCATCTTATGTTATATTTATACTGGCGACCACAGAAGCGCATAAGATACCGATCACGATTCTGTCGAGATGCCAGAGATATGATTTCAGAAGGATTTCGATTGATACGATCGCAGGACGCTTGTCGGAGCTGATGGAACAGGAACAGGTTCCGGTTGAGGAAAAAGCAATCCGTTATATTGCCAAAGCCGCAGACGGATCCATGCGTGACGCACTTAGTCTGCTGGATCAGTGTATCGCTTTTTACCTGGGGCAGGAGCTGACGTACGAAAAGGTGCTTGAGACGTTAGGCGCTGTTGACACGGAGGTGTTCAGTCGATTGCTGCGGCAGATCTTAGAGCAGAATGTCAGTGGTGCAGTAGCAGTTGTAGATGAGATGGTGATCGAAGGCAGGGAAATGGGACAGTTTGTGACAGATTTCACATGGTACCTTAGAAATCTGCTTTTGGTCCAGAGCTCCGATGATATGGAGGATGTGCTTGATATTTCTGCAGAGAATCTTGCATTGCTGAAAGAAGAAGCACAGATGGTGAAGCCGGAAGTGCTGATCCGTTATATCCGCATTTTTTCAGAACTTGGCAATCAGATCAGATATGCAACGCAGAAAAGGATCCTTATCGAGATCAATATTATAAAATTGTGTAAACCAGAGATGGAGAAGGATTATACGTCCCTTATTGACCGGGTTGAGAATCTGGAGAAGAAAGTGGAAAAAGGTGTCGTGGTTTCCGGCGCTCAAAGTCCCAGGCAGAGCAATCCGGTAAACACGACAGAAGAGACAGTAAAACCGGAGCTTCCAAAAGCAATCCCGGAGGATATACGCCAGATTGTAGGAAACTGGCAGGGAATGTTGTCCCAGCTGACCGGACTGACAAAAAATTATCTGAAAAAAGGACTGCCATCACTGGGAGTAAATGACAGCCTGCTTCTTGTATTTGAAGATGCAAATGCATATGAATATATCGCAGAGAACCGTTCGGATTGTCAGGATATCTTAAAGAAACTGATTGCAGACCGGATCGGAAAAGAAGTTGAGATACAGGTAAAGCAAAATGAAACCGGGCAGCCGAGTGAGGATGTGTATCCGGATCTCAGGCAACTGATCCAATTTGAAATAGAAGAAGATGATTTCTAAGGAAGAAGCGTTAATTCTGACTGGACGAATCATCAAAATTATATTATGATGAATTGAAACAATAAACGGAGGAATTGCAATGGCAAAAAGAGGCGGTTTCCCAGGTGGTATGCCTGGAAATATGAATAATCTGATGAAACAGGCTCAGAGAATGCAACGTCAGATGGAAGAGGCTCAGAAAGAGTTAGAAGAAAAAGAAGTAACTGCAACTGCAGGCGGCGGTGCTGTTGAGGTAACAGTATCTGGAAAGCATGAAGTGACAAAAATTAAATTATCAGAAGAAGTTGTTGATCCGGATGATATTGAGATGTTAGAAGATCTGATCATGGCAGCAACAAATGAAGCTTTCCGTAAATTAGAAGAGGAAAGCCAGAGTTCCATGGCAAAGATCACCGGCGGAATGGGCGGTCTCGGCAGTGGACTTCCATTCTAGAACAGGAAGTAAAAGATGGATTACTATAGCAGTCAGATTAACAAATTAATACAGGAACTGTCCGATCTGCCTGGAATTGGAGCAAAATCTGCACAACGTCTGGCATTTCATATTTTAAATATGCCGGTAGAACAGGTAGAGGGGTTGTCAGAAGCGATCATCAATGCCAGAAAAAATGTCCGTTACTGCAAGGAATGTTTTACATTGACGGATGAGGAACTTTGTCCGATCTGCAGGGATACATCCAGAAATCATAAGACGATCATGGTTGTAGAGAACACCAGGGACCTTGTTGCTTATGAGAAGACGCAGAAGTATGATGGTGTGTATCATGTGCTTCATGGGGCAATTTCCCCGATGCTTGGAATCGGTCCAAATGATATTAAGCTAAAAGAACTGATGCAGCGTCTGCAGAAGGATGTGGAAGAGGTGATCATTGCGACAAATTCAAGCCTGGAAGGTGAGACAACAGCGATGTATATCAGTAAGCTGATCAAACCGACGGGTATTAAAGTGACAAGGATCGCAAGTGGAGTTCCGGTAGGCGGAGATCTGGAATATATAGATGAAGTAACATTGCTTCGTGCATTAGAAGGTCGTACGGAGCTTTGATATAAGAAGAAAGGCAAAAGGTTATTATGACAAATTTAGAACTGGAAAAGACCGCGAATGAGATTCGCAAAAGCATTGTGACAGCAGTCCATAGTGCAAAATCAGGACATCCGGGCGGATCATTATCCGCAGCAGATATTTTCACATATCTGTATTTTGAAGAGATGAATGTAGATCCAAAAAATCCTAAGATGGCAGACCGTGACCGTTTTGTATTATCCAAAGGACACGTAGCACCTGGATTATATTCCACACTTGCAGAAAAAGGATTTTTCCCGAAAGAAGATCTCGTGACATTACGACACACAGGTTCTTACCTGCAGGGACATCCGGATATGAAGCATATTCCGGGAATTGATATGTCGAGCGGTTCTCTTGGACAGGGACTTTCTGCAGCAGTAGGTATGGCAGCAGTAGGAAAATATGATCAGAAAGATTACCGTGTTTATGCACTTTGCGGGGACGGCGAGATACAGGAAGGACAGATCTGGGAAGCTGCGATGTGGGCCGGATTTAAAAAGCTCGACAACCTGGTTGTGATCGTAGATAATAATAACCTTCAGATCGATGGAGCTGTAGATGAAGTATGCTCTCCATATCCGATCGACAAAAAGTTTGAGGCATTTAATTTCCATGTGATCAACATCAATGGAAATGATTTTGATGAGCTTCGTGCAGCATTTAAGGAAGCACGCGAGACAAAGGGAATGCCAACTGCAATTATTGCAAAGACTGTAAAAGGTAAGGGCGTGTCCTTCATGGAGAACGTATGTGACTGGCATGGAAAAGCTCCGAATGATGAGCAGTATGCAGTGGCAATGGAAGATTTGGAAAAGGCAGGTAAAGCATTATGTCAGAAATAAAGAAAATCGCAACCCGCGACAGCTATGGAAATGCATTAGTGGAGCTTGGAAAAGAGCATGACGATCTGATCGTATTGGATGCTGACCTTGCAGGAGCAACGAAAACAGGTATATTCAAAAAAGCATTTCCGGAACGCCACTGGGATGTTGGTATTGCAGAAGCAAATATGGCAGGAATCGCAGCAGGAATCGCATCCTGCGGAAAGGTTCCGTTTATCAGTTCTTTTGCAATGTTTGCAGCAGGACGTGCATATGAGCAGGTGCGTAACGCAATTGGATATCCGCATTTAAATGTAAAAATTGGAGCTTCCCATGCAGGTATTTCCGTAGGGGAAGATGGAGCTACTCATCAGTGTATCGAAGATCTTGCACTGATGCGTGAGATCCCGGGAATGGTAGTGATCAATCCGGCAGATGACGTAGAAGCAAGAGCAGCAGTAAAAGCAGCTTATGAGCATGTGGGACCAGTTTATCTTCGTTTCGGACGTCTTGCAGTGCCGGTATTTAATGAAGAAGAAAACTACAAATTTGAAATCGGAAAAGGAATCGTTCTGAAAGAAGGAACAGATGTAACAGTATTTGCTACCGGACTTTGTGTAAATGAAGCTCTGGAAGCAGAGAAAATGTTAGAAGCAGACGGAATCCATGCAGAAATCATCAATATTCATACGATCAAACCGATCGACCGTGAACTGGTAGTAAAATCTGCAACAAAGACAGGAAAAGTTGTAACAGTAGAAGAACATTCTGTAATTGGAGGACTCGGAAGTGCTGTATGTGAAGTGCTGAGCGAGGAAGCTCCGACAAAGGTTTTAAGAATTGGAGTAAATGATGTGTTTGGAGAATCCGGCCCGGCATTAGAGCTGATCAAAAAATACGGACTGGATGCAGAGAGCATCTATAAAAAAGTAAAAGCATTTGTAAAATAATGTTTTTGGAAGAAGGAAAGGGCTTGCTTCATGAATGAGGTGAGTCCTTTTATTATTCGAAAAAATAGAACGTCAGGGAAGATTCACTTATCCGTTTTATAAATCCGTATTTTTTTGAAGGGGAAGTTATCGCTGTTTCCTGACAAAATATGTAAAAAAATAAGTGGATTAAGGATTGAATCTGCCAAAAAATGCGCAACTCCTATGATAGGATTCCTTATGTCGGTACAAGGAAGGACAGGCATCAGAAAGGGGTTTTGTCATGATAGAAATTATCCAGGAAGAAAAAGAGTTACCAAAGAATATTAAACAGATCGGATCACCGGATATTGGAGACCGCATTTACATAGAAAAGAAAGCCTACGAAGCAGTTTATGCAGGTAATAGGGAAAAGGCGGTTTATGTACTTCTCGGAAAATTTGAAGATTACTCAGAAAAACCATGTGTATTTATTGAAGCTGCCATCTGCATAGAAGAAATACAGTTCGAGGGAGACGTCCCGGTATGGAATGACGAAACGTGGGCATACCTTTACAAAAAATTAAGACATGTTTATGATGATATGGTAGTAGTCGGATGGGCAGTGGATATCCGGGGAAATGTGCCTCACCTTACAGTTGCGTTGGAAAAATTACATCGGACATATTTTGGTGGAGTACACCAGGTTTTATATTTACTGGATTCACTGGAGCAGGAAGACCGGTTTTTTAGTATGAAAAATGGCTGCCTCAGAAAAAGAGAGGGCTATTATATTTATCAGGAGAAAACAGGACAGGAGCACATCAATGTGACGATTGAGACTGCACAGGGAGAGGATGACCATGCAAAATCGCAGGAAAAAGAAAAAATGCCATTTTACAGAAGCTATCTGAGACAGAAAACGCAAAACCGGCAAAAAGAAAGATCTTATGGTTTTACAGTGATAGCATTCCTGGTTATTTGTGGTCTTGGATATGCTGCATTTCAAAATCATGAAAAAATGAATCAGATGGAAGCAGTTATCATGCAGATGAACCAGAAGGAAACAGAGACTACAGAGGAGACGAACACGGTAAAAGTGGAGTCGGTTGCAGGAATCCCGGAACAGACAGGAAATCAGCAGGCAGACAACGTGGAACAGGAGCCTGAAAATAACGAAATACCGCCTGTGGCAGAAGGTGCAGATGCAGAAGAAATACCGCAGGAACAGGCGGCACAACAGGAAACTCCAACGGAACAGGCAAGTGTGCAGCAAGATGCGGCGCAGGGGGAGGAAGTTATGCAGCAGACAGCACAGGAAACAATGACTGAGCCACAGCAGTACCTGTCGCAGGGATATTATATTGTGCAAAAGGGGGACAGCCTGGTCGGAATCTGTAAAAAAATCTATCAGACTACGGCGATGATGGAGAAAATCTGCGAAAAAAATGGGATTTCTAATCCGGATGAAATCTACGAAGGACAATATATTACTCTGCCTAAGTGAAATATGATATAATGAGCGAAAGCAATGAGCAGTGCCAATCGAGAATATGCAGACCAAACATGCTTGCATGGTGAGGTCTGCATATATCGAGAGTGATAGGGCGAATGCCCGTCATGGCATGCACTGCGGACTAAAACTCATGATATAATAAGACTGCCGAGCGAAGCGAGTGTAGATAACGATCATGAATCGAAGATTCATGATATAATAAGACTGCCGAGCGAAGCGAGTGTAGATAACGATCATGAATCGAAGATTCATGATATAAGAAGAATGCATATAATGGGATAAGCAAAGAGTGGTGCAGAAAAAAACAACAGGAGAACACATGACAGAAACAGAAAAGAGAAATTTTAAAACAGTCCAGGCCATGGATATGGATGAATACAATGAAAAACTGCGCACACACAGAAGAAAGGTGTTCCGCAGGACGGTGACAGTGATCGCAGTGATACTGGCAATCGTGGGTGGTCTTTGGCTTTTTATGATATTTAGACACTATGAAGACTTTGATATCATCGCATCAGTGGAGAGGTCTGATACAGCTGCGACGATTTTTACTGAGTTTAGCGGAAATATTTTAAAATACAGCAATGATGGTGCACTTTATGCAGACAGTAATAATGAACGGATCTGGAATCAAACCTATGAGATGACCAATCCGGCTATCGATATATGTGATAGCTATCTGGCTATTTATGATAAAAAAGGAACGAAGATTTATATATTAACGCCAGACGGGCTTGTCAGCAGCATAGAAACGACGATGAAGATCAAGCAGGTAAGCATCGCGGCACAGGGAACCATTGCCGTATTAATGGGGGAACAGGACAGATCGTATCTTGTAGTATATGATAAAAATGGAAATGAATTGGTGAATGGTGCTATTTATGGTGAAGATGGAGGGTATCCGATTGCGATTGCGTTGTCAAACGATGCAGTGAAACTGGCAGTATCCATGCTTGATATAAATGATGGAAATGTAAAGACGACTGTAGCATTCTATAATTTTGGCACAGTAGGGGAAAATGAGATTGACCGGATCGTATCGGCTAATTCATTTGCGGACATGGTGATTCCCGAAATGTCTTTTGTTTCAAATGATAAAATGATCGCTTACGGTGATTCGGAGATTATTTTATTTGAAGGAACGCAAAAACCTAAAATGACCCAGGAGATACCGTTGCCAGAAGAAGTGAAGAGTATTTTTCATAATAAAAAATATATCGGAGTTGTATCCAGCAATAATGATGAAACACTGACTCATCATATAACGGTATATGATCTGCGTGGATCAACAATTATGGAAAAAGATTTTTCAATGGAATATACGTGGATCGGATTTTTGGCTAATAATGAAGTGTGTATTACAAATGAAGATGCATGTGATATTTATACGATCAGGGGAATCTATAAATTCCATCATGAATTTGACGAGCGGCTTTACCGGATCATGTCGGGAAAGACATCGCTGGACTATACAGTGGTTTTGAATACAAAGACAGAAAAAGTGAGACTGAAATAAAGGAGTACATATGAACTGGTTGTTGCTTGCTGTAGTACTGACTCTGGCATTTTTTATCGTCAGAGGGTATCGGCGCGGACTTTTGAGAATGATATATTCCATGGTTGCCTGGATCGTAATGTTTGTTCTGGTGTCCTGGGCTGCCCCTTATGTGAATAACTTCCTGGTAGAAAATACATCACTGGATGAAAGGATATCAGCATATTGCGAAGAAAAAATACAGGAAAAAGTGCAGGAAAAAATAAATAGCAATGTACAGGATGCGATGGGACAAAGTCAAAACCTGAATGATCTTGGAATAAAACTACCGGATTCTGTCCTGAAAAATATTACAGAAAAGACAGCGGGAGCAACAGGAGATCTGTTGGATGCAACCGGGTTGTGCACAATAGCAGCAAAAGAACTTACCGCGTTTGCATTAAATGGGATTTCATTTTTTGCCACAATGGGGATAGCGATGATTTTCCTGCACCTGATTTCCCGCACGATCGGAGTGGTATCGAGAATACCGGTAGTGCGCGGGGTCAATCGTTATCTTGGAATGGTCATGGGGGCAATTTCCGGAATGATGGTAGTTTGGATTGCTTTTTATGTGATTGCAATTTGCAGTACCAGCCAGATTGGAAACTGTTTGCTTTCTTATATATATGAAAGTACTTTTTTAAACTATCTATACGAGAATAATTTGGTAGTTACAATGGTTATGTTGTTCCTGTGATATAACTTATAAGTAATAAAATAGAAACTTATAAGAAAAACAAAAAAAGTGGTTGACGGATCGAAAAAATGATGCTAATATAAAGTTCCACTGTGAAAGACAAATTCACAGGGAGCTTTTTTTGTGAGAAAGAATAGATGCTTTATTTTGGAATGACGGACTGGTCTGGACAAGTTACCGGCGCATTTGAAAATAAGATAAAAAAGTTCTTGACAAACACAAGAGAGTTTGATATCATAAATAAGCTGTCGCGAACGACACAAGCTTTTGAAAAGAAAAGATAAAAAAGTTCTTGACAAAGTGAAAGACATTTGATAAAATATCAAAGCTGTCGAAAACGACAACACATCAGCTTGAAAGAGTTGAAAAAGAAAAATAAAAAAGTTGTTGACAAACAACACTGAATGTGATAAGATATCAGAG
>CAKRLC010000056.1 GCA_934358955.1 uncultured Roseburia sp.
TTTTTTGATATTTTTACAATTTTCGCTTTTTGCGCGTTATTGTTCACGCGTACCTCGTTCCAGCAACGATTTGGTAATAAAAAACAATGAAACGGAATTTTCGAGACTATGAGAAAATCTCTGTAAATAAGGAGACTGTTTCAAGTTTTGTGTAAACGTTAAAAACTGTCTTTCATATTGAACAAAGAACCAGGATGCATTTTGATACTTTTACTTAATCAAGACTGCGCCGGGAACATAAATTCCCGGCGCAGTCTTGATCTCTACTTTATATAAATATAAAGCATCTCTTTGCAGTCATGATCCACATACACTTCATGAATCAGTCTTTTTTGAACCGGATAGCATCTGGCTTTGGCTCCCAGCTTAGATCATGCCTTCTTTGATCACATTGTGATCTCTTAATACTTTTTCGATCACAGTTCCTTTTACCAGTTTTAATAATGGTTTCTTTAATGCATTGAGAGGTCCAGGCAGGCTGATCTCAAGCGGTGATTTTCCATCCATTAATTTTACACTGCTGTCTAAAAGCTCACGGATATCATAAACACTTCCCCATACTTCCGGTACACCACGGTCCACTCCAAGCAGTCCGTAAACTGCTTCCATTGCAGTTCTTACAGAATACTCTGTCGTAAACACCGTATCCCTCGGTGTATCAGCAAACTGTCCTAAAAATGCAAAGTTTACGCAGCCATCCGGTATAACGTCCGGACGGTCTCCTTTGGTTCGTGGCATAAAGAATGCGGTGATGTAAGGCATCATTGTTGGCACGCAGACTGCGCTGTGTTCTGCAAGATCTTCAATCTGATCTGTCGGTACTCCCAGATGATACAGCCATTCTTCCGTGATCTCTTTTCCTGTACAGTCTTTCATTGGTTTTTTAATATAATCACCCGGTACATCCGTAAATAATCCATATACCCATACACAAACCTGATTTTTATCCTGTTCTTTAAACTGTCCCTGACGGTTGATCGTCCAGCTCAAAAGCCAGCTGGAATCCTGGCAGCTTACAATACCTCCCGTTACTACCTTACCGCTTCTTGGATCTCTCTTACAGATGTCCATAATATAAGGAATAATCTTGTCATCTAATGTTGTAACCGTCGCAGATTCCCAATTTGTCTTGGAAATATCAGAACAGAATTTTTCAGGATGTCCAAAAGAAGGATCCTGTTTTGCAATATTTTTCCACAGGCTCCAGCATCCGCTTGTCCGCACTTCTGCATCACCGTTTGGCGCATGATCCTGATCTCCATAGATAGTTCCTTCTGTACAGCTTCCATTTGTCACAAATACAAGGTCTTTTTCCGTCAGTGTGATTCCCTCTTCTACGCCATGTACCTTACATTCGATCGTCTTTGCAATTTTCTTTCCATCTTTGTTTTCAAAAATAACATTTGTGACTTCTGTATTGAACTGGAAATCAACCCCTGCTGCTTCCAGATATTTCTGCATCGGAAGGATCAGTGATTCATACTGATTGTATTTTGTAAATTTCAAAGCGGAAAAATCAGGCAATCCGGCAATATGATGGATAAATCTCTGGAAATAAAGCTTCATTTCCAATGCACTGTGCCAGTTTTCAAACGCAAACATCGTTCTCCAGTACAGCCAGAATGTTGAATCAAATACTTCCTCGTCAAATACATCCTCTATCGTCTTATCATATAAATCCTCATCCTTTGTCATGAAAAGCTTCATGATCTCCATACAGCCCTTCTGACTTAAATTAAATTTTCCATCTGTATGGGCATCTTTTCCACGATTTTCTGTTGCACGGCAGAGTGAGTAGTTCGGATCCTCTTTATTCAGCCAGTAGTACTCATCCAAAACAGATACGCCCGGTGTTTCGATGGAAGGAATACTGCGGAACAGATCCCACAGACATTCAAAATGATTTTCCATCTCTCGTCCACCACGCATGACATAGCCTCTGGTAGCATCATAAATTCCATCACATGCACCACCTGCAATATCCATTGCCTCTAAAATATGAATGTGATCTCCAGGCATCTGACCATCTCTTACGAGAAAACATGCTGCTGCCAGGGAAGCCAGTCCGCTTCCTACGATATAGGCACTCTTCTCCTCTACCCCTTCCGGTTTTTTCGGTCTTGCAAAAGCTTCATAATTTCCATTTGTATAATAAATGCCTTTGCTGTTTTTCTCGTTTTTTCCACGTTCCGTATTACGGTATTCCTTATTCGCTTCTTTTGTGATTACTTCTTTTTCCTTTCGGGAAGCTGTATTTTTATGATTTTTTGCTGCCAATGCTGCAACTCCTGCCCCTGCTGCTAATGCTGCAACTCCAAGTCCTACATTCTTTTTACTCATATCAAGTTTCTCCTTTCTGCTGCTTTCTGCCAGACCTGATCGTCTGTCTTTTTTTGTTGTCTCTATCTTAGCCTGTCCAAAAAGTTTTTCCAATTTACAAAAGAGATGAAATGATAAAAAATTTATCACTTCACCTCTTTTGATAAAATATGTGTGCTTTCATCCTAGATAGCATACACACTTTTCCTGTATTTTATTTTCATTATTTACATTTTTTCATTTTCCTGTTCAAAATTCCGGATAGAATTTGCAATATTTCCATGCAGTGTTACAGCAAGCAGATCTACAATCTTCTGGTAATCCTCTTTCATCCCACGGTCGATCCAGTCTAACATAATGCCAACAAACCCATATTTGTAAAAATCTGCGATAAACTGCTTATCCTCTGCCGGCAGATGGTCTCTGGCACATTTTTCCTCCACAACATCCACGATCAGCTGATACGTTAATTTATATAAGAAGCTTTCGATTTTTTCACGGTTCACAGAATGGTATACATTCATAATAAATGGTTTGTTTTCCAACACAGCTTCAAAAATCTGTGTAAAGCCTTCCTGCCAGGTATCATAAGTCTTCTTATCGCGCAGTGCTTTTTTCCCGTCCTCTACACAAGCCCATTCCACAAGATCATAAATATCCTTAAAATGATAATAAAATGCCATCCTGCTGATTCCACAATCTTCTGTCAGATCTGCAATCGTGATTTTATCAAATGGTTTCCTTTTCAAAAGCTCTTTTAAGGATGCTTCCAGCGCAATCTTGGTTGTATTTGACATTGTCATTCCTCCTGCCATTTCCGGCGCAGTCTCTTGTACTTTTCTATTTTATCTGATTTTTCTTCTTTCGTAAAGAATTGCTGACAAGCAGTCTTTTATCTTGACATTTTTTGTTAGCAGGCTTACAATTCTTCTGTTATCCGGGATTTCTGTTTCATTTGCGATCAGAGTCCCGGTATTAAAATGTCTGATTCTACGATTGATATTTCTTCCATAATATCATCGATCTATACAAAAGAAAGGATGTTATCAACATGACACAGGAAAAACAAATGAAAAATCCACTGGGTACCGATAAAATATCCACTCTGACTGCTCGTTTTGCTGTCCCAAGCATTATCGCCATGCTTGTCAGTGCAGTCTATAATATCGCCGACCAGTTATTTATCGGAAATGCGGTCGGAACACTTGGAAACGCTGCTACGAATATCGCTTTTCCGCTTTGCATGCTCTGCACTTCACTGGCTCTGTTATTCGGAATCGGCGGTGCAGCCAGCTTTAATCTCCATATGGGTGCAGGTCAGAAAGAGCAGGCTCCTTATTATATCGGAAACGCTATCACCATGCTGCTCTCTCTGGGATTTCTTTTATTACTTATTACCGAGCTGTTTTTAAACCCACTTTTAGTGCTTTTTGGTTCTCCTGCAGACGTTCTGCCACTTGCAGAACAGTACGTGCGTGTTACTGCGATCGGTTTCCCATTTCTGATCCTGACAATCGGAAGCGGTCATCTGATCCGTGCCGATGGCAGTCCGAAAATGGCAATGATCGTTAACGTTTCCGGTGCTGTCATTAATATTGTTTTAGATGCATTATTTGTATTTGGTTTTAAATGGGGCATGTACGGAGCTGCCTGGGCAACCGTTATCGGACAGATCCTCTCTGCGCTCATCGCGATCCGTTATCTGATGCACTATCGCACTGTAAAGCTGGAGAAAGAACACTTTATCCCATCCGGAAAGGATCTTGCACAGATCTGTTCCCTTGGTATGTCTTCCGGTATTAATCAGATTGCCATGATGATCGTACAGATCACAATGAATAATCTCTTAAAATATTACGGTTCACAATCTGTTTACGGTGAAGCGATCCCGATTGCCTGTGCCGGAATTGTTATGAAAGTCAATCAGCTGTATTTTTCTATTATTATCGGTCTCTCTCAGGGAAGCCAGCCGATTGAAAGCTTTAACTATGGAGCAAAACAATATAAACGTGTAAAAAATGCCTACCTTCTGGTTGCATCCGTAGGTGCTGTCGTTTCTGTTATTTCCTTCCTGCTGTTCCAGCTTTTTCCAAGACAGATCCTCGGACTGTTTGGAACAGGAACCGAAGAATATTTCCAGTTTGGTGTCAGCTATTTCCGTACCTTTTTATTCTTCACCTGGTTAAACTTCCTGCAGCCGATCTCCGCAACCTTCTTCAGTTCGATCGGTAAAGCTTATAAGGGAACTTTCCTTTCCCTGACCAGACAGATTCTGTTCCTGCTTCCGCTTATTGTTATGCTTCCGCGTTTCTTTGGCATTATGGGTGTGTTATATGCCGGACCGATCGCGGACCTTCTCTCCTTCACTGTTGGTCTTAGCATGGTAATCTTCGAGTTCCGCAATATACATAAGCTGGGACTTGAAGAAGCATAAACTTTTTCTAATGATCGGAGCTGGAGTTACTTCAATACCTTTTCCAGCTCCGCGATCACAATTTTTAATGCTTTGATGCGTGCGTATTTTTTATCTGTTGATTCCAATATATGCCATGGTGCATATGTCGTACTTGTCTTCTCTATCATCTCATCGACAGCCACTTCATACTGATCCCATTTTTCCCGGTTGCGCCAGTCTTCTTCTGTGATCTTCCAGCGTTTTTCCGGTGTGTTTTCTCTCTCGTTAAAACGTTCCAGCTGCGTATCCTTGTCGATCTGCACCCAGAATTTGATGATCACTGCCCCCCAGTCATGAAGCTCTTTTTCAAATTCATTGATCTCATTATATGCCCGCTTCCAGTCATTTTCGCTGCAAAATCCCTCCAGCCTCTCTACCATGACCCTTCCATACCAGGTCCGGTCAAAAATCGCAATATGTCCTGTTTTCGGAAGTCTTGTCCAGAATCGCCACAAATAATGTCTTGCTTTTTCATGCGGCTCCGGGCTTGCGATCGGGTGTACTTCATAACCACGCGGATCTAACGCTTCTGTGATTCTTTTAATATTTCCGCCTTTTCCGGCTGCGTCCCAGCCCTCATACGCAATGATCACCGGCACCTTTTTACGATATAAACGATTATGCAGCTCTCCAAGCTTCTCCTGCAGTTCTTTTAATTCCTTCCTGTAAGCATCCTCTTCCATTGTCTGATCTAACGCAATCTCAGAAAGATGCGGCATGCGCTCCATCGGGAATACATTTTGTAAAAGTGGTACTGACAGTTCATGATTGCCCAATGCAATTTCAATCCCCTGTGTCAAAATTTCCAAAACCTGCAGCTCTGTCCATTTTCGTGACTTTGCATCAATCACATACCACGGTGCAGATGGCATATTTGTGTCTTTTAAGTAAGAAGAAAATACTTCCTCACATTTTTTATAATGATGATTCTGCCAGCGATCCTGTCGGTTCACCCTCCATGTGGTATCCTTCTTCTCCGCAAGCCTGTCAAGACGCTTTTCCTGCTCGCTTTTTGAAATATGAAGGAAAAACTTCATAACCAGATATCCATTATCGGTAAGCTGGCGCTCAAATCTGCGTACACTTTCGATCCGGTTCCGATAATCTTCCTCAGAAAGCTTTCCGCTCAGATACTCAGATGTCGTTTCTTCCATCCATCCGGAATCCAGAAATGTAAATTTACCATTTTCTGGTATTTTAGAAAAATAGCGGTACAAAAACGGTCTCCGGCTCTCTTCTTCCGTTATCTTTTCCATGGAAGCTACTTTAAAGAAACGTGGATCGATATTTCTGATCACCTGTCCGATGCAGTTTCCTTTTCCGGATGCACCCCAGCCTTCCACCAGTACAAGAACCGGTATTTTCTTTTCCTTGATCAGCATCTGCTGTCTTGCAAGCTTCTCCCTTGCCGCCGTAAGTCTTGCCTTTAACTCTTCCTCTTCCGGTTTTCTTTCTTCTTTCCAGTCTCCTAACATAATGCAGCCTTCCTTTCTTTCAACAACACAGTCCTTTCCTTTGCATGTCCTTGCTGTGTGTTCTTTCTCTGCCATGCATACAGGTATCTGTATCAATTTGATCTATCTTTAGTGTTCCACAAACACATTCGTATTTCAAGATAAGTTTCCTAATTTTTATTATTGTAAAGTAATCACTTCTTTATTCATTAGTATATCTTATAGAATATAGTTTATTCTTATATGTTTCTTATTAAATACAAAAATATCGCATTTCCCTACTTGCAAAATAGAAATACACACGTTATCATTGTAGCAATGATCGGACAATTTATTTTGTTCCGTATCTATATCGCAATTTCGAGATGAAGTTTGCAGGAAAATGACGTAAGTCTACCGAAGGAGTAAAACTCTCAGGTGCCGGCAGTCCGGTGCAACTGTAAATGGATCGACTCTCTGGAGACACCTGGAATCAGACCAGGGGCCGAAGGTGCAACATACGTTTTCGTATGAATCTCTCAGGCAAGCGGACGGAGAAGATATCGCATAGAACTTTTTTTGTAATATTCTATACTGTCTTTTTATCTTTTTTTCGTGTATTCAGAATTTTGATCCCCCATTTTCTTTTTCATTTCATCTTCATCCCGATCCTGCTACTATTTTTAAGGGAGATTTATTTTATGTGGAATGTGTTCAGTAATTTTCTTGTAGCTGTTGATGATTTTGTCTGGGGTGTACCCCTGATGGTTCTGATCATGGCGGGCGGACTTCTTCTTACTATTCGTCTTGGTCTGTTACAGATCCGTAAGCTTCCTTTAGCCCTCAAATGGATGGTTCAGAACGAAGAGGAAGCAGAAGGAGAGATTTCCAGTTTTGCTGCTTTATGTACAGCCTTAAGCGCAACGATCGGTACCGGAAATATCGTCGGTGTTGCAACTGCGGTCGGCGCCGGAGGTCCTGGTGCACTGTTTTGGATGGTTCTTGCCGCTTTCTTCGGTATGGCTACCAAATATTCGGAAGGTGTCCTTGCTGTAAAGTACCGTGTTGTAGCCAATGACGGTCACAGCCTTGGTGGTCCTTTCTACTATATTGAGCTTGGTATGGGAAAAAAATGGAAATGGCTTGCCAAACTTTTCGCTTTCTTTGGTATGTGCGTTGGTTTATTTGGTATCGGAACGTTCAGCCAGGTAAATGGTATTTCCAGTGCGATCAAAGGATTTTTTGATCCTCAGGGTGAGCACTGTGTGAAGCTGCTTCCATTCTTAGGTGAATATTCCTGGGCAGTTGTTATTTCCTCTCTGATCCTTGCAGTCTGCGTTGCCGCTGTTCTGATCGGTGGAGTGAAACGAATCGCAAGTGTCAGCCAGATTATTGTTCCGTTTATGGCTATTATTTATTTCGTATTTGTCGGTATCCTGATCATCTGCAATATCCGTGAAGTACCTGCAGCTTTTGCTACCATCGTAAAAGCTGCTTTCAATCCAAAAGCGGTTACCGGCGGTGTAGTCGGCAGTATGATCGTTGCCATGCAAAAGGGTGTTGCCCGCGGTATTTTCTCAAATGAAGCCGGTCTTGGTAGCGCTCCGATCGCCGCTGCTGCTGCCCAGACAAAAGAACCTGTCCGTCAGGGTCTTGTCAGCATGACCGGAACTTTCATTGATACGATCGTTATCTGTACCCTCACCGGTCTTTCCATCGTCTTAACCGGTGCATGGCAGGTAGAAGGCTTAGAAGGTGTGGAAGTAACCACTTACGCTTTCCAGCACGGACTTCCTTTCCCAGGACAGTTTTCTTCCTTTATCCTGATGATCTGTCTTGTCTTCTTTGCTTTTACTACTATCCTTGGCTGGGACTATTACAGTGAACGTTGTCTGGAATATTTAAGTGGCGGAAATATGAAACATGTAAAAATCTTCCGCTGGATTTATATTTTTGCAGTATTCATCGGACCTTATATGACAGTCAGTGAAGTATGGACTATTGCTGATATTTTCAATGGACTGATGGCTATTCCAAATATGATCGCATTATTTGCATTAAACGGAATTGTTGTAGCAGAGACAAAGAAGTTCTTTGCAAAGCATAAGGCATAGAAATAAATCATCATCTGATATAGAATTTAATCATTAAGGGCCGCCAAAAAGGCGGCTCTTTGCATATCCAAATCTTTCATTTTTCTGCAAATGTTTTCTTTAATTCCATACGAAGATCAGCTGGTGTATATTCTGGATGGGAGGAAAGCAGTCTGGCCGCCTCAGCCGTTACGATCGCGGCCGAATAAGAGGTTCCTTCACTCGTGCGTGTATTCCCGCTTAACGTTTTGATCGTAATGTTTTCTCCAACAGCATAGACATCCACCCAATCACCGCGCTGGGAAAACGAAGCAATCTCTTCCCCGGTGCTATTCAAAGCGCCAACTGAGAGAACCGTATCATAAGCTGCCGGATAACAGACAGCTTCTCCATTACTCTCATAATCATTTCCTGCAGACGCAACAATCAAAACGCCCTGTTCTTCTGCATAATAAACTGCATCCCGAACAGATTCTTTGTCAAGGATCAGACCGGCGCTGATATTGATAATCTTACAATGATATACATCTACCGCATCTCTGATCATCTCTGCAAAAGTGTCATTCTCTACCTGCTTTATTTTTCCATCCTCATAAGCATTGCTCACAAGCGGAACGATCCGTGCGTCCGGTGCATACTGTAAGATAACCGATGCAACGGCTGTTCCATGACCATAGGTATCTTCGGTTGATGCATCCGGGTAGAGGTAATTTTTTCCATCTACTATATTTTCCTTTGGAATTGCCTGTGTGGACAGACCGGTATCAATCAGGGCAATGCGGACTGTTCCGCCGTTCTCCCCGCTCATTGCACCCCCTGCCACATCCGATTCTGTTCTCCCATTTACGCTTGTGTTCTCTTCGTCTGCCTGGCTTTCTGCTGTCTGTGTATTCAAACTTACATCTGCTGTACCTTCTGTCTTTCCACAGCCTGTGATCCAACATGCCATTAGCAGTACCGTCATTACTTTAGTTGTTTTACTTAATCTCTTTTTCATAAGTTTATTATAATGCAGCAGGGGCACCACGTAAATGGTGCCCCTGCTTTTTTCATGAAAGCGGCCAATATTTTTTACTGTAGACAGTAATGATATTTTCCTTTTTCATAACTCCAAATTTAGTTTCCTGCTATGTCTTTGACAGTACCAGTTACCGGTTTTAAGTTCTTAATTGCATTATTCAGATCCGGTGTTACTTCAAAGTCGCTGTCAACTGTTGCTGTGAATGTAAGAGCATTCGTGCCCAGACCTCCGGCAAAAGTCACATTACTGATCGGTATTCCTGCAATCGTGCTAAGGTTTAAGTTAGATCCTGCTGCAACTACTTCATCATAGTAAACTGTGATGGAAATCTTGTCACCTGCTTTATATTGAGTAAGTGCCAGACTCGCAACGCCAACCTGCTGAGGTGCTCTGCTATCCATTAATTTTGCATATACATGAGAAGTTCCATATCTCCAGTCATCTTTGCCATTTCCGGATGCATCCAGATTAAGCAGGATTCTTTCATCTAAACCAACCTGTACATAAGTGGATGAGTTCGGGAACCAGTAATTATACCATGTTTTAGATTTCGGAATGTCGATCTTTTCTTCATGAAGAAGGCGTCCATTTGTAGTAAGTTTCATCCATGCATAGCCATCATAGATTTCATAATAATCGGCATTTAACTTAAATCCTGCATTCAAAGTATTCTTGAAATAATTGATTATTTCCGGAGTTGCCCCTTTCTCTCTCAGAATCTCTGTAAATGTCTTGAAATTGAAACTTGGATTCTTACCATATCCGGCATCCGTAATCTTTCTGTCACCACTGGTCAGCTGATAACAGTATTCATTATAGAGATCCTTTGTGAGCCCATAATTAGCAATACGCTGAATATTTCTCTGACAACTTCTATTATCCCCAAATTCTCCTGGATATTTTCCTACTGTATCCACAGTCTTGTATAACTCTACATTATAATATTTGTCAGTGTTAGCATGGACTGTTGCTGCCAGATTCTTTGATGTCTCTGCGCCCCACTCTTCCACAACAAAGGTCTGCTCCGTATCATTCGGACCAAAGGTCAGATATACGTTCTCGCCGCCTGTGTGTTTGAAGTGGCATACATCACCTGCAATATCAATACCAACGGTAGAACCATATGCGGTTCCGTTTACGGTACGATAGTATACATAGATCGGATTTGCTGTTGCAACGGTTCCTTCCGGAAGCGTTCTTGTTACTTTGTAGGTAACCTTCTTTCCTGCTGATCCATCGAGCAGCTGTACTACTTCTTCTGAATCATAAGACAGATTGAAGATTCCGCCATGAGCCCATTTTGCTGTCAGAGCAAAATCCTGCTCGGTTCCTCTGACGATTTCAGATACGAGTGTGTCGCCCTGATACCAGCCAAGGAACTGATAACCTTCTTTTGCTTCTGGTGCAACAAGTTTTACATCATTGTCATCAATATTGTAGCTGGACGGATTGCTATTGCTGATTCCGCCTGCGCCAAGATCATAACTGATCTGATATACGCTCTGCTTCCATACTGCATATAATGTAATATTTCCATATGGTGCAAGGTTCTTCACTGTCTGACCGTCTGTGTATACAACGCTGCCATCCTTTTCGGTAGCCCAGCCAAGGAATTTGTATCCAGGCTTCTCAAAGTTCTGCATTTCAGAGAGCAATGTCAGATTCTTTGTCTCGTCATAGCTCATCATCATTGTTTCTACCGGAACGGTATCACCAAGACAGCTGTCAAATGTGATCGTATATGGATTTGCCTCCCATTTTGCATAGAAGATCCAATCGTAATAGGAATCCAGAGTCATTGTAGCAGAAACTGGTTTGCTGAATTCAGCATCCAGATACCATCCCTTGAATGTATATCCTGTCTTCTGTGGATCGTACAGTACAATGTGATTGTTCTCTACTGTGAATCCGGTTGGGTTATCTGCTGCATTCTCTGCGCCATCCATGTTTTCATAAATGATCTTGTAGATATTGATCGTCCATACTGCATAGAGATGAACCTCTCCACTTGCATCAGCGGAAAGTTTTTCTACTTCTGCACTGTCTGCATAGGCTGCTGTTCCGTCTGCTGTGAGTGACCAGCCTGCAAATGTATAACCAAATCTTACAAACTGATTCTCATTTAATGCTTTCTTCTCTGTATACAGGAAGTTCTGGCTTTCCATGCTGCCTGTACCCTGATTCGGTTCGAATACAACACGGTATTCATTTTCTGTCCATTTTGCATACAGATCAACATTTCCTGTGCTTCCTTTTGCGATCATGCTGACAGTCTGTTCTGTCATTGCTTCATCGCTATACCAGCCTGCAAATGTATAACCTGCTTTTTGTGCATCCTTCAGTGTGATCGTATCAAGCTCGATATTGTACTCTGTCGGATTCTCATGGACTGCACCTTCCATTCCATGATAGGTGATCGTATATACTGTCGGTGTAAAGTGTGCATAAAGGATATGGTCAGCTGCTGTTGTTACCATAGTATCTCCGGAAACCATAGTACCTTCTTTTGCATCTGTAAACCAGCCTGCAAAGTCATATCCACTCTTTGTAACAACCGGTAATTCACCATATGGGCTGTCGAAGGTTACCTGTCTTGCTGCAGCTGCATCGCCTTCGACCGTTCCACCATTTAAGCTGAACTGGACGGTATACTGGTTCGCTGTCCAGACTGCTGTGTAGGTTACGTCTTTTGCCGGCATGCTGCCTGCAGGTGTTTCATTCCAGCTATAAGAATATCCTTCTTTTGTCAGAACCGGAACTGTGATCGGAGCATCGTAAGAAACGCTTCCAGCTGTAAATTCGCTCTGTGCTTCTCCGCCTGCAAGATCCCAGGTCAGTGTATACTGATTTCTTGTATAGTAGTAATTTGCTACGTTTAAGGAACCATCTGTACTGATCTTGATCGTCTGTGCCTCGTTTGTTGCACTAAAGCCTTCATAGTTCATAAGCTCTGCTGTTACTTCGCTGTCCATATCGGCAGTGCCATGTACGGACTGTGCCAGTGCATAAGAGCCATCTAAATTCTGTTTGTAATGATTTACTGTATAACTGTATTTTCCTGCTACCCATTTTGCGGTCAGTGTCAGATCGGATGCTGGCATTGCGGTCTCGTTGAAACGGTTTTCTCCAAGATACCAGCCATCAAATCCATATCCTTCCTTTACAGGTGTTGGCAGGCTGATCGCTGCACCGTATTTCACCTTGATGAAATCATCTGAATTCAGTGTGCCGCCCTTTGTATCAAGTGCGATCGTATACGTATTTCTTGTGTATTCATACCGCACAACCGTGCTTCCATCTGCTTTGACGTTTACTTCCTGTGCCTGTGGGGCAGTAAAGCCTTCATACTCTTTGACTGACGGTGTTACCATCGTATCCGTTGTTCCTGTCAGTGCGTCTGTGTCAGCCAGTGAATAACCGCCATTTACATTTTCTTTGTAATGTTCTACTTTGTATGCGGTATCGGTATTTGCTTCCCATTTTGCATAGAATGCACGATCTCCGCTTGAACCTTTTTCAATGCTTCCAACAGGAGTTCCTGTACATGCTTCGTTGTCATACCATCCCTTGAATGTATAACCGGTCCGGATCGGTGCTGTCAATGTGATCGTTTCTGTCTCAACATTGTAAGCAGCCGGATTTGCATGTAAGAATCCATCTGCACCGTAATATGTGATCGTATATTCCTTCGGTGTCCATACTGCGTAAAGAACTGCTTCTGCATCCTTTTCTGCTTTCAGGTTCAGCACTTCTGCTCCGTCTGCATATACTACCTGTCCGCCTTTTTCCAATGCCCATCCGCTAAACAGATAGGTTTCGGAGGTAAATGCATTTGCCGGAAGCGTCATTGCTTCGTCATAATTGCAGCTGATCGCTTTCATTGTTCCCTTTGCAGCCTTGTTATTCTTATCGAATTTTACTGTATAGGTATTTGCTTTCCAGATTGCCTGATAAGTAACATCCTGTGTTCCGGCTTTTGTATCCGGTGTTACAGTATTGGTTCCATCAATGCTCCAGCCAGCAAATGTATAACCTGTACGTACCGGGTCAGAAGGAATTACAACGTCACCACCATAATATCTGCTGTCTGTAACTTTCTTTCCATCGTAACCGAGGTCAAATGTGAAGGAATGTTTCAGTCTTGTATAGTAAACCTTAATGATCGATTTGCCGTTTCCACCGATTGCAGTCTGGTCACAGGCTGTTCCTGCCACCGTCATCTTTTCAAATGCAACTCCGTTTTCAACTGCAAATTTCTCTTCTGCCGTGCTGCCATCCTCTAACTGGCGGGCCCTTAATGCTGCGGATGTCAGTACATCCTGCGTATAGCCTGCTCCGTTTGAGATTTCCTGTAATTTATAAGTTCCGCTTGTATCCTGAACATAGTATTCCACACGGTATTCCGTATCCGGATTCTTTGTCCACTGTGCAGTATAAACCACACTTTCTAATCCCATATGCGGATCAACTTCTTTATCCCATCCGGTAAATGTATAACCTTTGACTGCGATCTGTGGTGCGATCACGGTTCCGCCATACTTCAAATCGTATGTGATATCTTCGCCGCCTGCTTCACCTGCTTTAAATGTAACCGTATTCCACTGAAGCGGATAATAGTAACGAAGTACTGCACTTCCATCTGCTTCAATTCTTACTTCCTGTTTTGCAGGAGAATTGTAACCAACATACTGCTTTACTTCCGGTGAAACATAGGTATTTGTGGTACCAAGGAACGTCTCGCTCTCAGCAAATACATACTCGCCGGATTCAAGCTGCTCTTTATAATGTTCTACCCGGTATGGTATATTCGTTGCCGGCTCCCATTTTGCATAAATGTTTGCATCTGCTGCTGGCATTGTCTCCGGGAATGTATATGGCTGTGTCAGGTCTTCATCACTATACCATCCTGCAAAAACATATCCCTGTCTTGTTGGGTTTGCCGGTACTTTAATCTTTGTCTCGTATTTCTGGTTAATGATTCCGATGTAACTTCCACCGTTTGTATAAGGAACGATGACATAACCATCTCTTAAGTTATCCCAGTACAAATGGATCGTTCTCTGGATCGGTCTTGATGAGAATGCTAATGGATACTGGATCCATGTAATAATCATATCACCTTCAAGCTTCTTATCCCCTGCTGCCGGGTTGACTGAAATCGTATTCGTCTGAGGATCATAAGAGAACTTGTCATTTGTCATACGGATATCAAAGTTCTTACGGTTCTTATAGCTCTCTCTCTGTGTTGGATCAAAGTAATCATTGTAAATAGCAGATTTCTCTTTTCCATCCTTCAGATCAAGATAATCCATTGAAAATACGCTGTCCGGTATTACCGTAGAACGAACGTGCTGTTTCAGCTTAATATCCGGCATATCTTCCTGTATTGTTTCAAAATTCCGGACATTATCCTGTCTTCCGACTGTCCATAAGGACCATTCTTTGTTATACAGCATGAGCTCTGTCGTATAGCGTTCACTCAATGCCTGCGCTTTTAAGGCAACCTCAAGATAAGCGCCCACATCGATCAGCAATGCGCCACTGTACTTCTGGCCTCTTCCCGTGCTCGCCGCATATTTTAATTCATAATAGAAGTAACCCCATAGCTTCGAGTACGCTCCTGCTTCCGCCCTGAATCCGACCGAGGCTATTTTCGTACTGAACAGTCCGACCTTAAATTCGAATTCCAGTCCAACCTTAACTGCAAGCCGGCCCATTGCATAGAAGCTGAATTCATAGGTTTCTTCCAGTAATGATACGGTATCATTGTAAACCTTGCCTGCAAATACATCGATCGTGTAAGTATAACGTTTTCCTGTCTTATACTCAAAATCAAAACCGATGGAAACGCATGCATTCATTTTTGCTACAAAAGTAACTTCAACCTTGACTGCAATGATCGGTAATGGAGGTGGAAGATATTTTTCCTGATCCACGATATTCTGCTCGATCACACGGATCCAGTCAGATTCTTCTTCCAACATCTCACTGTAACGTTTTACGAGCTTATCTGTGTTCTCTTCTTTTTCTTCGTCCTCGCCGTCTTCACCGGCAGCCTCATCGATCAGCTCTTTGATCTGATCTGCAATGTCAAGTACTTCATTGCCATCTTCATCATTGTCGTCGCTTTCTTTTGTGACCATTATAGCGTTTACTTCAACGCCTGTGTAATTTAATACATCAATATTTGCGGTCACGCGGTATTCTGCTATGTAAGGGAAAATACCCCATACTTTCCAGACTGCCTTACTTCTTACGCTTAAGTCCATTCCGACTTCTTCTGTAAACACACCACTGACTGTAATCTGGAGCTGATTGTCAGATCCGGATTTACCGATCGTGATGTTGGCTTTTACTTCTAACTGAATGCTTAAGCCTTTATTTGCTGCAGCTGTTCCCTGGGCATCCCCAAGATTCTTCGGATGTGTGCTGATGGTTGCTTTTGGATAACCATCCTCCATCTTACATTCTGCGCTCACACCGGATCCCATAAGCTGAAGCTCTTCCGGTGAAATCGGTGTGCCATCTTCCAGTGTTACTTTATAATCTTCAAGATTCAGATTCTCACTGAGTTTTGTAAAGTTGTCTGTTGCAAGTGCAAGAGAGCCAAGATACTGGGCTGCTTCCTCAGCAAAACCACTGTCGATCGCCTGCTGCTCAATAGCTGCTTCGATCGCTTCTGTATCTACTCCCTCGATCATATCGTTTCCGGACATCTTTTCTTTTGCATAGATGTCCATTGTCTGCTGTACTTCTTCCCAGCTGACGGAAGCGAATCCGATCGTTGTTGTCTCATTATCATTTTCTGTAACGGAAATGACTTTTCCATAGCCTTCTAACTGTGCTGCATCATCTCCGGACTGGATACCAAAGGTTCCTGTATAGAACATAAGATAATCGCCTTCGTCTACCGTTGTAAGGCTGTCCAATCCTACATTCACATACACATCATCTGAATAATCCAGATAGGAGTTATCGACTGTAATAGTAGATGCATCTTCATCTGTATCTGCCCCAACCGGAATTGGAAGCATATCCGGCTCAAAAATAACATCTTCCGGCTGTGCATTCTTGTATTCGTACTGGCTGCCGTTCTTTGCAGTGATCTCAACATAAGCGACATCACCGTTTTGATCTGCCGGCGTATCCAGTGTACGCTTGTCCGGGCGTAAGCCTGCATACACAGCAACAACATCACCGACCTCTAAGCTTTCCTTCGTATAAGTGAAGGTTCCTTCTGTCAGTTCTGTTGGACCAAGCTTTCCTGTTCCATCTGCCTGGTATAATGCAATACTTAATTCTGAAACATGCTGTCCATCATTGGTAATATTACTTAAATCTTCCACCTTTGCATAACGGACATCATCTTTTAATGCAAGATTTAAAACTTCTTTCTTGTCTGTTGTGAAGTTATATTCACGCGCTGTTGTTGCTTCATTTGCAAAATTCAGTCTCGCATCATTTAATGTGATGCGGAACGTACTTCCGTCTGCAAATCCAGGATTGATCTGTGTTCCATTTTCTTCCAGAACCGGATTCTTTCCACTGATGGTAAAGCTTCCACCTGCTCCGCTTACATCAATAATGTCTTCCTGCTTCGGGTCTGTCAGGTTCTTTGCTGTAATTCCTGCCAGTACTGCTTCTGCATCCATGGACTTATCATCTGTTACAATCTGGATCTTAAAGTTGCTTCCATTTACATCAACAGCACTTACAAAATTAATCTGCTCTGTGCTTTCAATGCTGCCCTGATCTACATACTGCGCATACAGGGTAAGATCACTGTTAATGGTATCTTCGACACTGGCAGCTTTTGTTTTTGCCTTATCATAATACCAGGTAACAAAGATATTCTGGTCCTTGTACGGTGTCGGAAGTGTGCCGATCTTTGATCCATGATCTACCTTTCTAGGTGAAATCGGGCTTCCTCCTTCTGTATCAAAGGTTACCATATATCTTGTAACAGGGACTTCTCCCTGATTCTGGCCACCCGTATTCTGGCTGACCTGTGTTGTCTCTTCCTTTTCCCCTTTGATCGCACCAACGATCTTATCGAAGAGCCCCTTCTTTCCTTTCTTTCCGGAGTCTTTCGTGTCTGTGTCGTCATCCGACTTCGCCACATCGGTACTCTCACCCGGCTCCGTACTCTCCACAGCTTCGGTATCCGTCTTTGATCCGGAATCCTCCGCCACTTCTGTCTGGTCAGTCTCTGTCGTCTGTGCTGTCTGCTCTGAATGATCTGTCCATTTCACAGCAGAATAAAGCGTTCCGGAAAAAATCACTACCGCTAAAATCGCTGCAATGACTCTTTTCTTTGACGTAACCTGCCAGAGATTTTCCCAAAAATCCTTCATACTCTTCCTCCTCACTTCTTTATTCAAAAAAAATTGCAAAAAACACATATTCCGACAATTTTCTTTTTCTATATTATAACTTGTTTTTCTGACAATTTTTGGGAATTGGCGTGAATTGTATTATTATGGCGCGAATTGCAATATCTGCATTTTAATTTATGATGTCAAATCACACAAACGATCTGAAAAGTTTCATTGTGCAAAACATTCCGATAAGCCTCTGAAAGCGTAAAGCGTGTTCAGCAGAGGCTTCCACGCTTCATGAGTCTTATCT